>JACVCK010000214.1 GCA_016742055.1 Phycisphaerales bacterium | reverse complement strand
GTCTACGAGTCCTGCGACCTCATCGTCCTGGGCAACCACGACGAGGCCGCCATCAGCGACGGCGCCCTCCGGCGATTCAACCCCAACGCCAAAGAGTCCATCCTCTACACCCGCGCGCGCCTCAGCGAACAGCACATCGCGTGGATCAAGTCCTGGCCCCTCCGCGTCGCGGCGCTCGACCTCGACGTGGCCCACGGCGCCTTCGCCAAAGACCCCTGGGAGTACCTCTGCGACTCCCTCGCCGCCCTCCGATCCTTCGAAGGTTTCGACGGCGCCCTCGGCGCCGTCGGGCACACCCACATCCCCGCCGTCTTCACCCTCGGCGACGACGGGCTTCCCGAGGGCCGCCTGCTGCCCTGCGGCGTGCCCATCGCGCTCCCGCGCGACAAGCGCTGCATCGTCAACCCCGGCTCCGTCGGACAGCCGCGCGACCGCAACCCCGACGCCGCGTGGGCCCTGCTCGACACCGACGCCATGACCATCACCGTCCACCGCGTCGCCTACGACGTGGAGGCAGCGCACCGCAAGATCGCCGTCGCCGGGCTGCCCGACCGGCTGGGCGAACGCCTCCGCCTCGGCGCCTGATCAGCCGCCGTCCAGGTGCAGGTCCATCAACTCGACGTCGAGAATCCGACCGAACTTCTCGCCCACCCGCCGCATCGTTCCGATGCGCCGGAACCCCACGCGCTCGTGCAGCGCGATGCTCGCCGGGTTGCCCTCGGCGATCCTCGCCAGCAGCACGCCCAGCCCCGCTCGGCGCCCGCGCTCGATCAGCGCCTCCAGCACAACCCGCCCCAGCCCCCGCCCGCGGAAGTCCTCATGGACGTACACCGACTCCTCCGCCGCCCGCGCGTACGCGCACCGCGCCGACCACTGCGACAGACTCCCCCACGCCGCCACCCGCCCGTCCAGTTCCGCCACGATCACCGGATGGCGCGAAAGGTCCCGCGCCGTCAGCCACGCCTCATCGCGCGGCAGTTCCTTGACCTCCGTGTCGAACGTCGCCGTGCCGTGCAGGACCTGCTCGTTGTAGATCGCGAAGATCGCCGGCAGGTCGGAGACCCGCGCGTCCCGCACCGTGACGTCCGCCGTCGCCATCGCTCAAACCCTCTTGGTCTTCCACTTGCCTTGCAGGAACCGCCCCGTGAACGCCGCGCCGCGCACCACCAACTCCAGGCACAGCCCCCACCACAGGCCCGTCAGGCCCCAGTCAAACGGTGATGGGTTCTCGTACACCTTCCCGAAGATCACCGGGTCCACGCCCGACAGGAAAAACGCCAGCGGGAGCCGCACGCCCCAGGTCGTGATCCACGTCAGCCACATCACCACCCGCGCGTCGCCCGCGCCGCGCAGCGCCGAGCGGAACACCATCCCCAGCGCGAACGGGACCTGCACGATCCCGCAGATGAACAGCAGTTTCGGCGTCACCTCGAGGTGGGTGTCCTGAGGCGAGAACAGCCCCGTGATCGGGCGCGCGAACACGATGAGCGCCAGGCCCCTCACCCCCATGAACACCGCCGAAACCCACGCGCACGCCCACACCGTCCGCTCCGCCATCCGCACGCTGCCCGCGCCCAGCCACTGGCCCACCAGCGTCGCCGCAGCCATCGACATCGCAAAGCCCGGCAGGAACGAGATCGCCTCGATGCGGATCGCCACGATGTGCGCGCCCAGCAGGCCCGGCGACATCATCCAGCCCACCATCATGATCACCAGGAAGTTCCCCGCCCACATCCCAAGGATCTCAAGAAAATTCGGAACGCCCTGACGGATCAGCCGCCCCATCGTGATCCAGTGCGGCCTCAGCCGACGGCCCATCAGCCGCACGCCCGCCCGACCGTCCACCAGCAGCGCCAGCGCCGCCACAGCCCCAACGCTCCACGCCGCAACCGTCCCGATCGCGATCCCCGCCACGCCCATGTCGAACGAGAATGGGTTCACCAGGATCACCGTCGTGACCTTCTCACCCGCCTCATTCACCACCGTCCGCGTCAGATCCACCCCGGCCAGCGCCCACGACACCAGCACGTTCACCGCGTTCACGAGCGCCATGATGATCAGCGGCCGGAACGAATCCCCCGCCCCGCGACAGCAGGCGATCCCCACCTCCATCACCGTCACCGCGGGCGCCGCCAGCGCCACGATCCACAGGTACACGGTCATCGAACGGTGCGCCTCGGGCGACAGCCCCAGCAGCGTGCCCATCAACGGCGCCGCCGCCGCGACCAGCGCCCCCGTCAGCACGCCCAGGATCGCCCCCAGCGTCACCGCCTGACCCACCGCCGCGTTCGCAACCGCCTTCCGGCCCTTGCCCACCGAACGGCTCACCAGCGCCGTCGCGCCCACCCCCAGCGACATCCCCATCATCGCGATGAACCACACGATGTACGCGCCGCCGCCGATCCCGTCCGTCGCCGCCTCCGAAACCCCCGCCGCCAGCACCGTGTCCACAGCCCCCACCAGCCAGTTCATCACCGAGTCCAGCAGGATCGGCCACGACAGCACCCAGATCGACGCCCACATCCCCAGGCCCGCCAGCCGGCCCGTCCGGATCCGCTCCACCGGCGCCCCTTCCGCCACCATCAGGTCCGCGGCGCCCGGCGCGCAGCCCACGTCCGGCGGCGATTCCGCCGGCTCCGTCAACTCGCCATGACGCTCCATCGGAGCGCTCGCGTTCGGTGGGGTGGACACGCCGTCTCCTGCCTCCTCCCCGCCGCGGCGGCACGGGGTGGGCCGGGATCGTAGACACCTCCACACCCCACGCCAGCCACCGCCCCCCGACCCAGGCCCAGGCAAAGACCTGTCGGGCAGTCGTCCCAACCGCCCGGGTCAGCGTCCGCGCGCCATGAGCGCCGCAGCCGCCGCCCGGGCTGGCCGCGCCGCCGTTCCAAGCAGTTCCACCGTGCCGCCGCCCCTACGCCCGATCCGCCGCTTCATGAGCGAGCGCGCCCAGCGCGCTCACGAGAAGGAACCTCTTCATGACGATGTCTCCGGAACAAACACGAGAAGCCGACCGCCAACACGGCGATCGGCGAAGGCGATGGAATGACGGAAGCAAGCCGAATGCCTGTCAAGTCCGCGGGCGACAATCCTCCGAGCACAGTCAGGTGATCTCCGACTTCGGTCGGCGATGGGAAATAGATCGACGTTCCGCCAGCGAGTCGCGAACTCGGGACGGCGGGGTTCTGGAAATCCTCCATCCACTCGTGCGCGCCGCCGGATACGTCCAGCAGGCCCCAGGGGCTCTGCACGTGCGGGTACGAGCCCACGTCGAGCGGGCGGATCTGGCCCGGAGGGAAGGGTCCGCCGTTGGTCTCCCCGCCGAACTCCGGCGCCGCGGCGTAGGGCGCGGTGTCGCTGGTGGTGGGGTAGAGCCACCAGCCGCCGTCTTCCTCCCCGTAACGGTTCGGGTCGTAGAAGCCGGCCTTCTTCCATTCGTCGGCGGTGGGGATGAAGAACCGCGCGCCCTCGGAGCGTTGTTGCTGATCGGTGAGGACGTTGATCCCGTGCTCGTTCTGCGTCGTCCCGAACGTGCTCGTGTCGTACGCGCCCGTCTCGAACGCCCACGCCGCGTCGGCCTGATCGTTGTGCAGCCAGTTGGCGAAACGCGCGGCCATGCGCCAACTGGCCCGCATCGGCTTGTTGGCGTTCT
>JACVCK010000011.1 GCA_016742055.1 Phycisphaerales bacterium | reverse complement strand
CCTTCAGTTCTAAGAGCGGGCCTTCCGCCGCACTGATCCCGACCACCGCCTGCGAAACAACGCACCCAGTCACAACGGTGTCACTGCCGCCGCCGATGCCCAGTCCACACTCGATCGCCTGACACCGTTCGATGCGGCCGCCTCCCTCGACGACGACGCCTTGGCCCGATCGATGTGCGACGCAATCCGTCACCAAGATGCGATTCTGACCGTAGATCGAAGGGCTTCCGCACTGATCTGTAATACACCGTGCGATCAAGCCGAGACTCTCCACGCTGAGGGTTCGCCCGCCGCATTGGCGTACGGAGCAGTCGGTCACGACGGACCCAAAGTTCACGATGACGGCACGATCTACAATGCGAGCGAGTTTGATTCGTTCAACGCGACTAAACGGCGAGAAGAACGCGTAAACGCCGAACTCACTCCAATCAGTGATCAAGCCGTCATGAACGCTCAGCTGTTCGAGCCCGTCAATCTGGCGGACGGCCGACATGGACCCCGCCGCACCGACCATCGAGAAGCCCGACAGGTCGATGTCGACGCGACTCGCGTGGACCTCAATCCCGTTCTTCCCCGCCACCCCTTGGATGTTCCCCGTCAAGTAATAGCTCCCCGGCTCCGTAATGACATGCAGCGCCGTCGCGCTGCCCGGCAACGACTGCACCGGGATCCGCGGCTCCGCCACGCCCACATCCGTCCGCGCGACGCGGTTGTAGATGTCGTCCAGTGTCTGGCCGGTGGCGCCGACCGGGCCCGGGGGCGGGCTCAGCGGGCCGGCGCTCGCGAGTTTGGTCATGGCCGCGACGCCCGCGAGTCCCGCGGCGCCGAGCATCATCCGACGATCGATAGGGTCCATGCCAACGCCTCCCGCGGGCGGTCACAGACCGCCCCGCGCCACGAGTTTCTCTTGAGGCGCGGCGTCGCGCCCCTCTATCAATGAATGGCGTAAACGGCGCGGACCCGGCGCGGAAAAATCGCTATTTTCCGACCGATTCTCACCCGCCGGGCCAACATCCGGGAAACCGCCGAGAACCCGGGCGCGCGCAATGTTCGGGCTTCCGTTCGGCTCGGTCAGACCTCGGCCCCCGTCCCATCGCCCAGCGCCCGGTCAGTACGAGAAATTCGCCCAGGGGTCGGTCGTCGTCAGCGTGCCCGGGGCGCTCGGCCCGTTCACCGCCGCGCCGCCCGCGGCCGAGATATCGAGGATCGGGCCGTATCGGTTGTTCGCGACGATGACGTACGCCGTCCCGTTGCCCGAGCCGCTGTTGCGGATGATGAGGTTGCCCGCCGACGTCACGCGGATGCCGACGTCGTTGTCGGTGGCGTTGTTCCCCTCGACGCGGGTGTCGGAGCCCGTGACCAGAATGCCCGCGCCGTCAGCGAGCGAGGCGCCGTTGGAATCGGCCACGTTGTTCAGGATCAGGGAGTCCGACGACGCGGTGATGCCGTGGCGCTGATTGGCGATCGCGACGCATCCCGAGATCACGCCCGAAGCGACCGCGAACCCGCTCTCGGCATTGGAGGCGGCGGTGCATCCGCTGACGTTGGAGTTGGACGCGTCGAACCCGACGCCCGTGTTGCCTCTTGCCACACAGTTCAGGAACGAGCCGTTCCCGGCGTGGGAGAAGCCCCTGCCGAGGTTCGCCGTCGAAGCACAGTTCGTGAACACGCCGCCGAAGGCCGACACGAATCCGTCGCCGATGTTGTTCCGAGACACGCACCCCGAGACGATCCCGTTCACGCCCACGCTGATGCCGAAGTTCCCGTTGCTCTCCGCGATGCAGTCCCGGACGATCGCGTTGTTCCCCGCCCGGATGCCACGAAAGTCGTTGCCGATGGCGTGCACCTTCTCAATCAGGCAGCCCTGCACGATCGGCAGTTCCAGATCGATCGAAGCGCCCGGGAACCCCGTGACGACGCCGTTTCGGACCGTGATGCCCGAAAGCCCAGTTGCATCGCAACGGATCGCCGCGACCGCGCCCGCCGCCCCGAACATGGTGAAGCCGTTCAGGTCGATCTCAACGTGGCTGGAAGCGATCTCGATCGTCGTGCGCCCACTGACGGACGACACATTTCCGGTCAGGTAGTACGACCCCGGCGCCGCGATCCGGAAAACGCTGTCGGCGTCCCCGGGCGTGTTCGCGTTGCTGATCGCGATCCGCGGCTCGACCTCGGTCAGCGTCTTGCCGGTGCTGGTCACCGGGCCGGCTGGCGGGCTGAGCGGGCCGGCGGCCGAGGCCGAAGCGACCCAGAGCGCCGGCACGACCGCGATCCATCGCAAAGACATGATTACCTTTCCCTCGCGCTCGCGGCGAGTCGTTCGCGAATTCCGAGATCGAGCGTACCGATGGAGCGGGGCCGAATCACGCAAAATCTGCGGATTGAAGCCGAACCAGGGCTTGGTCCAAGGGGCTCAGCCCGAGAACGCCGACCCTGCGGCGCGGATTGGACCATAATAATCGTTGCTCCCGCGCGGCCATGAGGTATATTGACTATTCAGGCCCGCAGTGCGTCGCGGGCCCTTCGATCCGCTGGAGGGCGAGACAACCTGGGAGGTCGCCCATGCGGACCCTGACCGCTGTGTTTGTCGTCATCGCCTCCGCGCACGCCGCCGCGCTAGGGAGCGGAAGCGTCACGGTCGCCGAGAACATGGAAGGCGCCGCGGGCCAGCCCGGCCCGGTCAACCTGCGGCAGACCATGCCCCTCTGGAGCGATGCGCGCATCACGGGCCTCACGCTGTGGCGGGGCACAACGGCGCCCACGCGGACCGCGGCGTTCACCGACCAGGCCGTGGCGGGCAACGCCACCACCAAGCTCGTGCTCGAGTCCGGCGCCGCGGGCTCTTCCGAGTCCTTTTTCATCGGCGCGCGAGCCGAGTTCCACACGCACAACGCTCCCGTGCGCCGAGCCGCCTGGACGGCCGTCGCCGGCTCGCCCATCCGGGCCGCCGCCGACGTATTCGTCACCGACATCGACTCGCTCTGGACCTTCGAGCCCACTGCGTTCGGGAGCGGGTTCATCCTCGACCGGCTGCTGATCGGCGGTCCGTGCAAACTTGAGATCCCGTTCTCGTGCGAGGATGTCGGCGCCGCTCCCGGTCAGCCCACGGCCGTCATCATGGCGCTGGCGTACCGAGCATGCACGATCTGCATCCCTCAGTTCATGCCGCTGACCTACCTCGATGACGCCCCGGACGGCCTCGCCGTCGGCGCGTACGTGGAGGCGCCGGTCGGCGCGTGGTTCCGGCTGATCTTCGAGCAGAACGAGGCCCGGGTGGTCAGGACCTACATCGACCTGCTCGACGGACAGGGGGAGTTCCTGATTCGAGAAACCGATTCCATCACGCTCGCGACCCTCCTCGACACGATCGCGTTCAACGGCTCGTTCCACGTGCCCGCGTCGCCCGCGTATTTCGACAACATCGTCCTGTCCGGCCCGCTGCCGATCTGCGATGGCGACGCCAACGGCGACGGCCTGATCGACTTCGCCGACCTGAACATCACGCTGAACCAGTACTCCACCTCGGCGCCCGGCCTTGGCGGGGACTTCAACGGCGACCAGCGCGTGGACTTCGCCGACCTCAACATCCTCCTCAGCCGGTTCAACACCGCCTGCGAGTGACGCCCGCGACGTTCGCCCCGCTCAGTACACGCCCCGCGCCTCGGCCCCCGGCGCCGGCCAGCGCCCTTCCACATCCAACTGCATCCAGCGCCCGTCCACAAGCCGCGGCACGACCTCGTTCGGGGGCCAGCCCAGCGCGTTGATGAACCGCGCGCGAAGGTCCGACGGGATCTCCCGCGCCGACTTCCCCCGGTAGTCGATCGGCTCGTAGAACCGCACGCGGCTGCGGCTCGTCCGCCACAGACTCGACCACGCCGGATCGACCTGCGGCGTGCCCTCGATCGTCACCATCTGCACCCGGGCGCCGCTGCGCGCCACCAAGACGCCCACGCCCGGCAGGAACGGCAGCACCTCGCGGGGCGGCCGCTCCAGGTGGCCCTCAGGGAACACGCCGATCACGCCCCCCGCCCGCAGGTGCCGCAGCGCCTCCCGCACGCCCAGCGACTCGCCACGCCGCCGATCCACCATGATCACCTGCCCGAGTTCCCAGAAAGGGTCGAGGACGCTGGTGCGCATGTCCTCGGCCATGAGCCAGCGGATGCGGAATGGGCACGCGCTCTGGATCAGGACGGGGTCCACCCCGGCGGTGTGGTTCGCGACGATGATCAGCGGCCCCGGCGGGCGCCCGCGGGGGATGTGGCCCCGTCCGACCACCTCCAGGCGGTGGACGATCGCGGCGTAGACGTGGAAGACGCGGATGATGAACCCGCCCTCGGCGTCCTGGTCGTCGTCCATGGCGCGCCGGATCCAAGTGGCGACGGCCACCCAGAGGGCGTAGAGCAACAGGCCGACGATGAGCCAGGCGGCCGGCACGCTGGGGCCATGTTAGCGACCGCTAGACTCATTGGAAAGGCCCCCCGGCGGTTGTGGGGAATTGGCCCCGGCGGTTGCCTCCGGGTGCGGAGCGGGTAGGGTGGTCCAACTTTGCGCCGACCTGCCGGTCGGGCGCCGGTCGTGGGGCCGGTCGGCGCGGCCGGAGCAGGTCAGTTTCGCAAAGGGCGATCGCCACGCCGCGGAGCCAGGATGCCGAAGCGCGAGGACATCAGGACCATCCTCATCGTGGGTTCGGGGCCGATCGTGATCGGCCAGGGTTGCGAGTTCGACTATTCGGGGGCGCAGGCGTGCAAGGCGCTGCGGAGCGAGGGCTACCGCGTGGTCCTCGTCAACTCCAACCCCGCGACGATCATGACGGACCCGGCGTTCAGCGACCGGACGTACATCGAGCCCATCACGCCCGACGCGGTGCGCAAGATCATCGAGAAGGAGCGTGAACTCGGCGAGCCGATCGACGCGCTCCTGCCGACCCTCGGCGGCCAGACGGCGTTGAACTGCGCCTGCAAACTGTGGGACGACGGCTCGCTCGAGCGTCTGGGCGTCGAACTCATCGGCGCCAGCCGCGAGGTCATCCACCGCGCCGAGGACCGCGACGCGTTCCGCAAGATCGTCGAGGGCATCGGGCTCAACATGCCCGCCGCCAAGAGCGTCACCACGATGGAGGACGCGCTGGAGTTCCTCGAGGAGATCGGCCTGCCCGCGATCATCCGGCCCGCGTTCACCCTCGGCGGCGCGGGCGGCGGCGTGGCGTACAACCGCGAGGAGTTCGAGGACATCGTCAGCCGCGGCCTGCGCGCGAGCATGATCGGCCAGGTCCAGATCGACAAGTCCATCCTGGGCTGGAAGGAATACGAACTCGAGGTCGTCCGAGACCGCAACGACAACTGCGTGATCGTCTGCGGCATCGAGAACATCGACCCCATGGGCGTCCACACCGGCGACTCGATCACCGTGGCCCCGATCCTCACGCTGACCGACAAGGAATACCAGCGCATGCGCGACGCGGCCATCGCGATCATGCGCGCCGTGGGCGTCGAGACCGGCGGCTCCAACGTGCAGTTCGCCGTCAACCCCCAGGACGGTGAACTGACCGTCGTCGAGATGAACCCGCGCGTGTCGCGCTCCTCGGCGCTGGCCTCCAAGGCCACGGGGTTCCCCATCGCCAAGATCGCGGCCAAACTCGCCGTGGGCTACACGCTCGACGAACTCCGCAACGACGTCACCGGCTCGACCAGCGCCTGCTTCGAGCCCACGATCGACTACATCGTGGTCAAGATGCCGCGCTGGACGTTCGAGAAGTTCCCCGAGGCCGACCAGACGCTCACGACGCAGATGAAGAGCGTCGGCGAGGCGATGGCGATCGGGCGCACCTTCAAGGAGGCGCTGCAGAAGGCCATCCGCTCCATGGAGGTCAAGCGCTTCGGCCTGGGGCTCGACCGCAACGACCAGTGGCTGATGACCACGCGCGCCGGCGGCGCCGAACGCGAGCGCCTGCGCAACAGCGACGGCGAGGCCATGCAATGGCCCATCGCCGAGGAGAAACTCGTCCGCAAACTGGCCCGCCCGAGCCAGGGCCGGCTCTACTACGTGCGCTACGCGTTCAAGATGGGCTGGTCCGTCGAGCGCGTGCACGAACTCTCGAGGATCGACCCCTTTTTCCTCGATCAGATCCGCCAACTCGTGGAGTTCGAGGACGAACTCGCCGCGCACGCACGTCTCGAGGACGTGCCCGGCGCGACGATGCGCCGCGCGAAGGAACTCGGCTACAGCGACGCGCAACTCGCCAACCTCTACCTGGGCCGCATCAGCCCCGAGAACATCCTGAAGGTCCGCGCGCAGCGTGAGACGCTCGGCGTCAAGCCCGTCTACAAACTGGTGGACACCTGCGCCGCGGAGTTCGAGGCCGCCACGCCGTACTTCTACTCGACGTACGAGACGGGCTTCACCGTCGTCGGCCCGTCGGGCGCCGCGCCCGCGCCGCCGGAGGACGAGGCGCGCGTCACCGACCGTCCCAAGGTGGTGATCCTCGGCGGCGGTCCGAACCGGATCGGACAGGGGATCGAGTTCGATTACTGCTGCGTCCACGCCGCGTTCGCCGCGCGCGAACTGGGCTACGAGGCGGTGATGATCAACTCCAACCCCGAGACGGTCTCGACCGATTACGACACGTCGGACCTGCTCTTCTTCGAGCCCCTCACGCTTGAGGACGTGCTGAACATCGTCGAGCGGCTCAACGGCGGAGGCGTGGGCGGGCGCGACGGCCGGGGCGGTCCGGTGATGGGCCTGGTCGTGCAGTTCGGCGGGCAGACGCCCCTCAACCTCGCGCACGGGCTCGTCAAGGCCGGCGTGCCCCTGATGGGCACGTCCATGGACTCGATCGACCTCGCCGAGGACCGCAAGCGGTTCGACGCGCTCCTTGAAAAAATGGGCCTCCAGCGCCCGGCCAGCGGCGTGGCTTACGCCCTCGAAGAGGCCGTCGCCGTCGCCAAACGCGTCGGCTACCCCGTGCTCGTCCGCCCCTCCTACGTCCTGGGCGGACGCGGGATGGAAGTCTGCTCCGATGAGCGCGCCCTCCGCGAGTACGTCGTCCGCGCCGTGGACATCTCCGACCTCGGCGACGCGCCCGTCCTCATCGACCGATTCCTCAACGACGCCACCGAGGTCGACGTGGACGTCGTCGCCGACTTCGATCCGACCGGCGAAGGGCGCGCGCTGATCTGCGGCGTGATGGAGCACATCGAGCAGGCCGGCGTCCACTCCGGCGACTCCTCCTGCATCGTGCCCCCCTACTCCCTCCCCCAGGGACTCGTCCGACGCATCCGCCAGGTCTGCCGCGACCTGGCGCAGGAACTCCGGGTCTGCGGCCTCATGAACGTGCAGTTGGCGGTCAAGGACGAAGAGGTCTACATCCTCGAGGTCAACCCCCGCGCCTCGCGCACCGCGCCGTTCGTCAGCAAGGCCAAGGGCGTGTCGTGGCCGTCGATCGCCGCCAAGGCGATGATGGGCCGCTCGCTCGAGCAGCAGGGCGCCGCCGAACTGCCCGACGTGGGCTACTTCTCCGTCAAGGCGCCGGTGTTCCCGTTCAACAAGTTCCCCGGCGTGGACGTGGCGCTGGGGCCGGAGATGCGCTCCACCGGCGAGGTGATGGGCATCGACCGCTCGCTGCCGGTGGCGTTCGCCAAGGCGATGTCCGGCGCCGGGATCGAACTGCCCACCGAGGGCGCCGTGTTCATCAGCGTCCGCGACGCCGACAAGGCCCGCATCGTCGAGGTCGCGCGCTCGCTGCGCTCCATGGGTTTCGGCGTCTACACCTCGCGCGGCACGGGCGAGCACCTGGCGCGCCACTCCGTTCGCACCACCATCCTCCAGAAGATCGCCGAAGGCGCACGCCCCAACGTCCTGGACCTCATCGCCGACGGACGCATCCACCTGGTCATCAACACGCCCACGCGCACCGGCTGGATGACCGACGAGGGACGCATCCGCGCCACCGCCGTGCGCATGAACGTCCCCATGATCACCACCGCCACCGGCGCCCTCGCCGCCGTTCGGGCCATCGAGGCGCTCCGCGCCGGCGAGTGGACGGTCGCGGCGCTGCAGGACTACGCCGGCGCGCTGGTCTGAGCCCCCGCGCCCAGCAGCGCCTCGATCCGCAAGACCTCCGCCACGCTCCAGGCCTGCGCCGGGCAGCCGTCCGGGCGCTGCGGGTCGCCCTCGGCGTCGTAGACCTCCGCGATCTGCCCCTCGCACGGACCGGCGCCGCGCAGCAGGCCGTCGCGCAGCGGCGCGATCGCTCGCAGCGCCTCCGCCCGCGCCGAATCCGAACGGTCCCCCGCGCGCCAGACCGCCTCGGCGTAGGCGCCGATCAGCCAGGGCCACGCCGTGCCATTGTGATACGCCCGATCGCGCTCGAACATCGAGCCCCCGTACCGCGCGCAGTAGCCCGGAGAACCCGGCGCGAGCGTCCGCAGGCCCCGCGCCGTCAGCAGCGACCCGCGCACACGCTCCACCACCGCGCGACGTCGCTCGGGCGCCAAGGGGCCCCGCTCCAGCGACGCCGCAAACACCTGGTTCGGCCGAACCTCGTCCACCGGCGCCCAGCCCCCCGCGCCGTCCGGCGCCAGCCGATCGCACAGACATCCGATCGACTCCCGCCAGAAGAGCCGGTTGAACGACGCCGCGGCCTTGTCCGCCCGGGACCGCAGCGCCTCGGCGCCGGCCCCGCCCACGAGCGCCGACACCCCGCGCAGCCCGCTGATCCACAGCGCGTTGATCTCCACCGCCTTGCCGTTGCGGGGCGTGAACACCACGCCGTCGCGCTTCGCGTCCATCCACGTCAACTGCGAGGCCTCGTCCCCCGCCGCCACCAGGCCGTCCGCAGGATCGACGCCGATGCCCAGGTCCGTCCCGCGCTCGTAGTGGTCGATGATCGCGCGACAGGCGTCGAGGAGGCCGGCCGTCGCCGCGCTCCGCCCCGCCGCCGCCGCCAACTCGCACACCGCGTGCAGGAACCACATCGACGCGTCCACCGTGTTGTAGTTCGGCGGCGCGCCGTCGTCCGTGAAGCAGTTCGGCAGCACGCCGCGACGCGACAGGCCCGCGAACGCCTCCAGCAGCGCCCGCGCCTCATCAAACCGCCCGGTCGTCAGCAGCAACCCCGGCAGCGCGATCATCGCGTCGCGACCCCAGTCCGCGAACCACGGGTAGCCCGCCAGGATGGTGGACAGCCGCTTTCCCCCCACCGTCCGCGGCGCCACGAAGTCGTCCGTCGCCTGCACGAACGCCGGCGGGATCCCAGGGCGCGCCGATGCGATCCTTCGCAGGTGCGCAACACGCGGATCGGGCCCGTCCATCCACGGCGCAGGATCACCCGGGGCTTCGCCCGCCGGCGACACGCGCGCCACGATCACCAGGCGCGCCGCCCCGTCCGCGCCCACCGGCGCCTCAAAGCGCCCCGGGCTGAACAGGTCCTCGTCGGCGTCGTAGAGCCGCTCCCGCTCGCGGTCATACCGGAAGCCGTTCCACCAGTCCGGCTCGCGCACGAACTCGCCCGCGTTGCGCCACAGGTGCAGCGTCAGACCCTCGCGCGTCACGGCCACGTGCGCCAAGCCGTCCGGAGTCGATCGCGCGCGGACGACACGCACATCGAACTCGGCGCCTCGCCGCAGCAGCGCGTGGAAGTCGCGCAGCGCCACGAGCGGTCGCACGCTCAGCGACGAGCCCGGCGCGCCGCCCCGAACCCGATGCTCGATCCGCACGCCCCCCACTCCCCACAAGGGCCGGACCGACCGTTCGACCGCCGCGCCGCCGACCCGCCATGCCCACCGCGCCTCGGCCGCGTCCTGCCGAAACGGGTCCGAGCGCGTGAACGACCGCAGGCGCCTCCATCCATCAGGGTGCACGAGGTCGTCGCCGAATCGAAAGGTGGACAGTTCGACGCGCCGCCCGTCGGGAAGGGTCAACGCCTCGACGACCGCCGGCAGCGCGTTCACGCGGCCGGCCGGGGGGCGCAAGGCCTGCACCAGCAGACCGTGATATCGGCGCGTCCCGGCGCCGATCGCCGTGCCCATTGAGTAGCCGCCCAGCCCGTCGGCCAGGAGCCATTCGAGCCCCAGGCCCTCCTCAGGGCGAAGAAAGGCGGGGGCTCCGGGGTCGGGGACGTTCGTCGCTTCAGTCATGGGGCCCAGTATGCCCGGCCGGCTGTTCGGCGGGCGGTCGTGCGAACCAAATACGGACAAAAATGTCGTTGAAATCCTGGGAATCTGGGGTACCTTGGGTGGTTATCGGGCCGAGGATGCGGGTGTTCTGCGTCCCCATTCGTGGATTGGCGCCCGAACCTGCGACGGCCTGAAAGGCGCTCGTAGGGATGCGGTTCCCCGAGAGAAGGAGTCGGTCATGAGAAGCGTCCTCGCCTGGGCGAGCGCGATCGCGTGCGCTCTGTCCGTGACAACCTCCGCCACGCTTGCCTGCGGCGCTCCGACGGAGCCCCCGCCGCCGCCGCCCGTTCCGCCCATCGTCTGCTGCGTCATCGTGGACTGGTTTGTCCGCCCCGAACTGCCCAACTCAGAGTTCCTTCTGGTCCGCTACTTCCGGCAGGACGGCCTGCCCCTCTACCAGAGCAACCCCATGCCCCTGTTCCCAAACCAACTCTGCCTGTGCTCCCTGCCGCCGCTGCCCACGGCCGCGATCGGCGCCGGGGTGGAGGTCGTGGGGTTCAGTTTCGGCGATCCCAACAACCTGCCGTGGATCGGCCTTCCCGGAAACGCTCCCGGCTACGGGCCGTTCTTTAGCCAGCAGGACCCGGCGCTGGTCGCGCAGGTGCAGCAGTTCAACAACGTCTACGCGGCCGCGGCGGGAGACCTCATCCCCTCCAGCGGCCCGCCGCAGGTCTTCGGCTTCGGCGGCCCGGGCCAGATCCCGCCGGGCGTGATCTTTGATGTGTTCCAACTGATCCGCATCCCGCGCGGCTTTGACCCGCGCCTTCTGTGCCCGTTCTCGGGCGCCATGGGCGCGATCGGTCTGTTCCTCGGTCAGGACGGGCAGGTCCTGGCGGAGCCGGTCGCGGCGGGGCTGCCGCCGATCCCGCTGGCGCTGTTTGCGCAGAATCCCGGAGCGAGCGCCTTCTACAAGTTCAAGTGGTACCCGCTGATCGTCCCGCCGCCCTGCCCCTTGTGCCCCGGGGACATCAACGGCGACGGCCAGCGCAACTTCGCCGACCTGAACATCCTGCTGGGGTTCTTCAACGTGCCGTGCCCGTGATCTGACGCACGCGTTCGGGGGGCTTGGAGGAGAGCCGCGGGGTCGGCCGAACGCCGGCCCCGCGTTGTTTTTGGTCGATCCAGGGATAGGTCTGATAAGCGGCGCCGGGTTTGCGGACAAAGGCAGGACCTTGTTTGGGTTATCGAACTGGAGGAGCCCCCCCGGCTCGGCCGATGTGTGGTCGGACGGGACGGGACGGTGCGAGCGGCAAGGAGGCCGTTCATGAGCGAAGGCCAGTTCAAGCAGGCGTGCGCCGAGAAGGCGCTTGAGGACTCCCGGCGGATGTACGGGCGGATGCTCGCTTCGTGGGCGTCCGACGCGCTCGTGCTCCGGCGGAAGGGCCTCGAGACCCCGGGGCGTCGCGTGTACGGGGCGGGGTCCGGGGTGCGTCGGGCCGCGTGAGCGGACGGCGCGACAACCGTGCAGAGCGAGCCATTCCGCATTCCTTCAGGCCTTGAGCGATCGGGGAGCGACCCATGGGCGGCATCAGCGCCAACGTCGGCATCTTCAGCGGCATCGACACCAAGTCGCTGATCGACCAGTTGATCTCGATCGAGGCGCGCCCCAAGACGCTGGCGCAGCAGCGGGTGATCGCGCTCAAAACGCAGCAGGCGGCGCTGCTGGACGTCAGTTCGACCCTGCTGGCGCTCAAGTCCGCCGCGGGCGCGTTCCGCACCAGCAAGACGTTCAGTTCCGCCAAGGCGACCTCGTCGAACCCTGCGGTCCTGACGGCCGTGGCGTCCACCGCCGCCGTGCCGGGCACGTACAACTTCACCGTCTCGCGCCTGGTCAGCACGGACCAGCGCATCTCGCGCGGCTTCACCGATCGCGACGTGAGCGGCGTGGGCGCCGCCTCCATCACGCTCGAACTCGGCGGCGGGCGCCTGGACAGCGAGACGACGCTCGCGTCCCTGCGGGGCGGCGACGGCGTGGGGCGCGGGAAGATCCGCGTCAGCGACGGCTCGGGCGGCTCGGCCGTGATCGACCTGTCCACCGCCGTCACGGTCAACGACGTCCTCGAGGCCATCAACGGCGCGACCGGCGTGTCGCTGAGCGCGTCCGTGGACGCGCAGAACGGCGACCGCCTGAGGATCGTGGACACCTCCGGCGGCGCCGGGCAGATCGTGATCGAGAACGTCTTCGGCTCGAGCGCCGCGAGCGACCTGGGCATCGCGACGAGCGGCGCCTCGGGCTCGGTGGTCGGCTCGGTCATCAACTACATCGGGGAGAACACCGCGCTCAGCACGCTCAACGACGGCACGGGCGTGACCGTCCGGTCCTCGGCGGCGAGCGACCTGAAGATCACCGCCCGCGACGGCTCCGTGCACAGCGTGCGCCTCGGCGAGGTGATCGGCACGGGAGGGACCGTGACGCAGACCGCCGCCTCCACGCTCCGCGACGTGATCGAGCGGATCGAGGCCCAGACCGGCGGCAAGGTGACGGCCGAGGTGGTCAACGACCGCATCCGCCTCATCGACGCCACCGGCGCCTCCGCGAGCGACCTCATCGTGGAGGAAGCCGGCGAGGGGCGGACCACCGCCAAGGACCTGGGCATCCTGGGCTCCTCCGCGAGCGCCACGCTCGACGGCCGGCGCATCATCTCGACCATCAACTCGCGCATGGCGTCGAGCCTCAACGGCGGATCCGGCGTGACGGCGGGGTCGATCAGCGTCCAGCGGCGCGACGGCTCCTCCTTCGGCGTGGCCATTCAGGCCGACATGTCCATCGCGGACGTCATCTACACCATCAACCAGGCCGGCGGCGGCACGGTCGTCGCCTCGCTCAACAAGGCCGGCAACGGCCTGAAGATCACCGACTCCACCACCGGCGGCGACCTGATCATCACGGACGTCATCGGCACCGCGGCCGCCAACCTGGGCATCGAAACCTCCGGCGCGTCGAACGGCGTGGTCGACTCGGGCAACCTGCAGACCCGCTACATCGCGGGCGCCACGCGCCTGTCGGACCTGAACGCTCGCACCGGCGTGGGCACGGGCTCGTTCCGCATCGTGGACTCCACCGGCGCGTCCTCGAGCGTGGCGGTGGACTCCAAGATCAAGACGCTCGACGACCTGGTCGCGCTGATCAACAGCCGCCCCACCGCCATCCGCGCCCGCATCAACGACCAGGGCGACGGCCTGCTGCTCGAGGACACCGCCAACGGCGGGCAGGCCATCCGCGTCGAGGAGATCGGCGGCGGCGTGGCGCGGAAACTCGGCATCCTGGGCTCCTCGGCCAGCGGCGTCGCCGGCAGCAACCGCATCGACGGCTCGTACGAGAAGACCATCTCCCTCGCCGCGACGGACACGCTCGATCAGATCGTCACCAAGATCAACAACGCCGGCGTTTTCGCCACGGCGTCGGTGATCAACGACGGCTCCGCGGGATCGCCCTTCCGCCTCTCGTTCACGTCCAAGCACTCCGGCTCGGTCGGGCGCCTGACGATCGACAGCGGCGACCTGGACCTGGGCCTCTCGGCGCTGACCGTCGGGCGCGACGCCGTGGCGTTCTACGGCGCCGCGGACCCCGCACAGGCGGTCCTGCTCACCAGCAGCACCAACACCCTGGACAACGTCATCGGCGGCGTGACGATCGACCTCAACGCCACCAGCGCCACGTCCGTGGAGCTCGTGGTCGCGCGCGACACGGCCGCCATCGAGACGGCGGTCAAGGTCTTCGTCGAATCGTTCAACAACGTCTTCGCCCGCATCGGACGCTACAACACCTACAACCAGGAGACGAACCAGCGCGGCCCGCTGCTGGGCGACGCGACGATCGAGCAGATCCGGCGCGGGCTCGTGAGCGCGGTGCAGGGTTCGCCCCAGGGCGTGGACGGCCAGTTCACGCGCCTCTTCCAGGTCGGCCTGCGCATCGGCGAGGGCGGCAAACTCCAGTTCGACGCCGAGCGCTTCCGCACCGCGCTCGAGGCCGACCCCGAGTCCGTGCAGAATCTCTTCGCCGCCTTCGAGCAGGCGCCCACCCAAGACCAGGTGCTGCTGACCGACGCCAACGGCAACCCCATCGCGACGACCCCCAGCACGACCACCACCTACAACGTTCTGGGCGTCGCGGAGATCATCAAGAACCTCGCCGAGTCGTTCACCAACGCCGCCGACGGCGTCCTGACGCGGCGCAAGACCACGCTGGACTCTCAGATCGAGCAGCAGAACAGCCGCATCGGGCGGTTCGACGAGTCGCTCGAACGCAAGCGCGCCCGGCTGGAGGCCCAGTTCCTGGCGATGGAGCGGGCGATCGCCTCGCTCCAGGGCCAGCAGTCCGCCCTGGGCTCCATCCAGCGCATCGGCTGACCCAGCCCTCAAGTCGCCCCGGTTATGGGCCGATCGAACCTCCCACGATGAGCGTCCAGGACAAAGCCAGCGTGTACCTCCGCAGCAAGGTCTTCTCCGCCAGCCCGGAGGAACTGCGCCTCATGCTCCTCGACGGCGCGCTCCGCTTCGCCCGCCAGGGGCGCGAGGGCCTGGCGACGAAGAACTACGAACTGTCCTTCAACGGCCTGTCCTCCTGCAAGAACATCCTGCTCGAACTGGTCACCTCCATGAAAGTGGAGGTCGCCCCCGAGTTGTGCGCCAAACTCCGCGCGCTCTACATGTTCATGTACAGCCGGCTCATCGACGCCAACCTCGAGAAGTCGCCGGAGATCGTGGACGAGGTCGTCCAACTCCTCGAGTACGAGCGCGAGACCTGGGTCCTGCTCATGCAGCGGCTCGAGGCCGAGCGCGCCTCGGGCATCTCGCAGGAGACGGCCACGCCCATCCCCGTCGGCGCCGCCGCCAAGCCCGCGCCCGCCGGACGCACGCCGCTGTCCATCGAGGGCTGAGCGCCCGCTCAGCCGCCCTTCATCAACCGCACGATGACGTCGAGCCCGCGATCGAGCGTGCGCTCGTCGGTGGCGAACGACAGACGGAAGTGCGTGTCGCGCGCTGAGAACACGTTCCCGGGGATGATCAGCACGCCGCGGTCGATCGCACGCTCCACGAACGCCTTGGCCGTCTGGCCCAGACGCTCGGGCACGCGCGGGAACGCGTAGAACGCGCCCGTGGGGGCCGCCAGGTCCGTCGCCTCCGAGAGCCGCTCGACCACCCGGTCGCGTCGGCGCGCGTACGCGCCCACGAGGCCGGAGATGTCCGCGTCGAACGCCGCCAGCGCGCCCCATTGTGCCATCGACGGGGCGCACACGTAGGTGTACTGCTGGAGCTTGGTCATCTCCTCGATCAGGCGCTTCGGGCCCGCCGCGTAGCCGATGCGCCAGCCCGTCGCGCCGTAGGTCTTCCCGAACCCGCGCACCAGCAGCACGCTGTCCCACGGGCGCTCGCACCCGGCCCGCGCGCGGCACGGGGTCGGCGCCGCGCCCGCGAACGGCGGGAACACAAAGCGGTCGTAGATCTCGTCCGAGACGAGCACGCCGCCCCGCTCGCGGCAGAGATCGTGCAGCGCGAACTGCTCCTCCTCGCTCATGGTCACGCCGGTGGGGTTGCCCGGGGAGCAGTTAAGCACGAATCGCGTCCGATCGGTCAGCAGCGGCGCCGCACGCGCCGCCGTCATTTTGAACTCCGGGTAGGTGTCGCACAGGACCGCGCGCCCGCCGAAGAGTTTCGCCAGGTTTGGATAGAGCACGAAGTACGGGTCCGGGATGACCATCTCATCGTCCCCGCCCAGGAGCGCCATCGCCGCGAGGAACAGCGCGCCGGACGTGCCCGAGGTCACCAATACGCCGTACTCGCCCTTGGGCCAGCCGAGCGTCCGGTGCAGGTCGTCCTCGATCCGCGCCCGCAGTTCGGGGATGCCCTGGGTGACGGTGTAGCCGTTGCGATCCGCGCGGATGGCGTCGATCGCGCCGCGCTTGACCTCGTCGGGCACGGCGAAGTCCGGCTGGCCGATCGACAGGTTGATCGGGTCCTTGAGTTTCGCGCCCAGTTCGAACACCCGACGGATCCCCGACGCATCGATCGATCGGGCACGTGCGCTCAGCAGACGGTCGATGTCCATGAGAGTTTCGCCGCTCCACGCCCGGGCACGGGCGAAGCAAAAACCAAAGAAGGGCGGACGACCGCCCTCCGAGGATCGCTCAGGGGACGACGCCCCGTATCAGTGCGCGCCGCCGGTCTTCGTCGACGTCTTCGGAAGGCCCAGCGCCGGCTTCTTCTCCGCGTCGAAGCCCTTGGTCGCGGCCAACTTCTCCAGACGCTCCGTCCGCTTCAGCACGGAACGCTTCGCGTCGAGACTGCCGGCGGTCTTGAGACTGGGATGGATGCTCATGGTCGTCCTCGTTCGCCTCTCAGGGCTGATGCTTCTCGGGGTAGACGTCGTGAAAGTCCGTCGGGCCCTTGTGCTGACTCTTGTAAATCCGCCCGAGGCTCGTGATCCGCGATCGCAGAGCCGACGCCTCGCCCCCCTTCATCTCGTCCCGCGAAAAGCCGCGGGTCGCCACCACCAGGCGAAGGGAGGCATTATCCGCAGGCGTCACCGCGGCGGCAACCCCGTTGGCCGAAAGGAATTCCGCCGCCCGGACCGCCTCCTCCTCACGCAGACGGGCACAAATGAAGTAGTTCAGCCCCGCCACGCGGGGATCCCGGCCCACCGTCGCCGCGGCCGTTCCGGCCCGCTGGTTGGGGCCAGGGCCCGCCGGCGGGCGCTGGGCCTGCGTCGTGGGGGCGGGAGCCGCGGTCCGCGTCTGCGTCGGCGCCGGATTGGCCCCGGCGGGGTTCACCCGGGCGCCCAGTTGGGCGAGGGGGTCGGCGACCGCGGGCTCGTCCAGCAGCGCCGCGGACTGCGCCCGCCGGTCGGCAAGCGCCTTTGCGCTGGCCCGGGAATGGCCGACGGAATACGCGCCGAAGAGCATCGCGATGACCGCGGCGACCACCAGGAAAACGTAGCCCATCGGCACCCGGATCGACCGCCCCGCCGCCGCGAACACCGACCCGCCCGATCCCGCGCCCGACATCGGCATCGGGGCGGGTTCGCGAGTGGGACGCTCGGAGTCCACGCTGACACGAACCCGCGGCTTGTCGCGGATCAGTTCATAAAGCGCAGGGCCTCGCTTGGGAGGGGACATCGCCCACCATTATCGCCGGGAAACCGAACGGTCGCCAACCGGGCGGGCTAATCGCGCGAAAACGTCTCAGAGTCCCCGATCACCGAGGCCACGGCCAGACCCTCGGTGTGGCTCAGGGACAGGAACCAGGCCCTCACGCCCTTCCTCCGGGCCAGGTCGGCCAGCCGGCCCCGCACCACGAGCGCCGGCTCCCCCGAGGGGCGCTTGACCACCTCCGCCTCGGTCCAGGAGGCGTCGGCCCCCCATCCCACGCCCAAGGCCTTGAACGCGGCCTCCTTGGCCGCGAACCGGGCGGCCAGATGCTCTGCCCGGCGCCGGCTGTCGGCCTGATAGGCCGCCTCCTGCTCTGTAAAGCAGCGTTCGAGGAACCGCTCGCCGTGCTCCTCGAGCATCCGAGCGATCCGGTCCACCCGGACGATGTCAACGCCATGGGCGACGATGGGCACGGGACGATCCTACCGGCGTGCCCCGCTCCCGGGGGGGCAGGGGTCGCTGGCCGCGGGCCCCCTCCAGCCCCGCGCCCCATCGGACCGATATCGAAGGTCGAATGCCCGCCGACCTGCGCTCCGTGATGAAGTTGGAAGTGCCTGTCATCGTCCAACTTGGGACGCGCGCGATGACCGTGAACGAAGTCCTCTCGCTCGCCCCGGGCGCCATCATCGAACTGCCCAAGAACGCCGACGAGGAACTCGAAATCCTTGTCAACAACAAGGTGATCGGCTCGGGCATCGCCGTGAAGGTCGGCGAGAACTTCGGGCTCAAGGTCGCCTTCATTGGCGACATCCGCAAGCGCATCCAGGCGCTCGGGGGCGCGGCCCCTGCCCAAGCGCCGCCCGCCCAGGACGCGGACCTCGCCGAGACGTTCGCCGCGGATCAGGCCTGATCGCGGGGCGTCGGCTCCAGCCATCGACCAGGCGACTTGAGCGAACCGGCCGGGGTCGTCAGGATGGCCTTTGCGCGGCCCTTACGCCGACGCCCGAACGCAAGGAGACGCGGCCATGTCGAACGCTCCCGGCCCCCAGTTCGATCCCCAGGCCAATCGGGGCGCGAAGTACCGCGAGGTCACGGCCGCGGCCATCATCTTCGGACTGCTGATCGGCATCGTCATCAACGCGGCCATCGCGTACGCGGGCCTGAAGATTGGCTTCACGATCGTGGGCTCTCCGATCGCGGCGGTGCTGGGCTTCGGCGTGCTGCGGGGCATCCTGCGGAAGGGCTCGATCCTCGAAGTCAACATCACGCAGACGGTCGGCTCATCGATCGACACGGTGAACTCAGGCATCATCTTCACCGTCCCGGTGCTGCTGCTGCTGGGGTACACGCTCTCGTGGTCCGACCCGAACTTCTGGGTGCTGACTGCCTCGTGCGTCGCGGGCGTGGTGCTGGGCGTGGCGTTCATCATCCCGCTTCGCAAGCAGATGATCGAGATCGACCGGCTGCGCTTCCCCTCGGGCACGGCCGTCGCGGCGATCCTCAAGAGCCCCGGCGCAGGGCCCAAGAAGGCCATCGTGCTGCTCAGCGGCATCGCGATCGCGATGCTCATCCGCTTCCCCGTGGCGCTGCCGGCGCTTCGGTTCAACGCCGACATCGGCGAACTGGACCGGCTCGTCGATGCTGGCAAGATCAGCGAGCGCGACCGCGCCACGACGCTGGCGATCCAGGATTGGATCGACGCCGGCGGCGCACCCCCGGAGGTCGTCGCGCTGGGGCGCACGCTCGACGCGCTGAGCGAGGCCCGCGCGGACGCCGCGAAGGACCCGTCGAACGAAGCCGCCGCGGAACGGGTCGAGGCGCTGGAGGCGGAGGCCGCGGGCGCGCCGCCGGAGGCGCTGGCGCTGACGCCCAGCGCGCTGATGGGCGCGTTCGAGGCGTCTTCCGGGGAGCGTTCGTGGTCGTCGCTGCGCTCGCGCCGCGCCGGTTGGGCCACCAAGCCGCTGTGGGGCTACAGCGATCTGGGCCTGCGCCTGCCGGAGCGCCGTCTGGCGGACGGCACGCTGAACCCTGAGGTGGACCACGACGGCGACGGCGTGCCCGACCTGGTCCTGGACAACGAGCACTTCGATCTTGGGCGCCTGCTGGGCATCCCGTCTTACATCTTCTTCGTGCTGGCGATCACGCCCCTGTCGCTGGGCGCGGGGTACCTCTCGGGCAAGCCGGGCCTGATGGTGCTGGCCGGCGGCGTGCTGGCGTACTTCGTGCTGAACCCCGTCGCGTACCGCTTGGGCTTCATCCCCCCGAGCGTGGAGCCGCACCAGGCGCCGGACGTCGGGCGCATCGCCTTTAATCGCCCGCTGGGCATCGGCCTGCTGCTGGGCGGGGCGATGATGGGCGTGCTGTCGGCGCTGCCGGCGATGCGTGCGGCGCTCAAGAGCATCGCGCGGGGCAGCAAGACGGTGGGCGGCGCGTCGGAACTGGGCCTCAAGACGATCACCATCGCCATCCTCGGCGCGATCCTCGTGGTGTTCCTCGCCGCCGACTACGTGCACAAGGAGGCGTTCAACCGCTTCGACCCCGTGAACGGCGCGCCGGTGGCCCGGCAGGTGGAGACGGCCGAGCACATGGGCTACGCCGTGGGCTTCGCGACGGAAGAGACCGCCGCGGAGTGGGCGTCGTGGGACGACGCGCAGCGCGACGCCTACATGGCCTCGCAGAACGCCAAGCCGGGCTGGCTGTCGGGGATGAACCCGCACGTGAAGGCGGCGATCATCGCGCTGGTGGGCGTGGCGTGGATCTGGTTCGCGGGGATCATCATCGCGCAGTGCACGGGCATGACCGACTGGTCGCCGATCTCCGGCATGGCGCTGCTGACGGTCGTCCTGGTCCTGCTGCTGGGCGGCACGGGCGACGTGATCGCGGGCGTGCTCCTGGGCGCGACGCTGTGCGTGGCGATCACGATCGCCTCCGACATGATGCAGGACCTCAAGACCGGCCACATGATCGGCGCGACGCCGCGCAAACAGCAGATGCTCGAACTGTCCTTCACCGGCATCGGGCCCATCGTCTCCATGGTCACGATCCTGATTATCGCGGCGGCCAACATGGAGAAGTTCGGCGTGGCCATCGGCCCCGGCACCGACACCACGGCGCCCCAGGCACAGGCCCTCGCCGCCGTCATCACCGGCGTGCAGGGCGGTGAGATGCCGTACATGCTGTACGGCGCGGGCGCGGCGCTGGGCGTGCTGCTGGGGTTCGGCGCCTTCGCGGGCCTGGGCGTGCTCGTGGGCCTCTCGATGTACCTGCCCTTCCAGTACATCCTGACGTACGGCATCGGCTGCCTCCTGAACATGGCCGTGACCCGCGTCAAAGGCCGCGGCTGGTCGGAGGAATGGGGCGTGCCCCTGTGCGCCGGTCTGGTCGTCGGCGAAGCCCTGCTCGACCTGGGCGTCAACGGGCTCGTCCTTCTCATGTCCTGATCGACGCCGAACTCCACGCGGAGCGAACCATGAAACTCATCGCGAACCTGCTCCTGGCGATCTCGGTGGCGATCGGCGCCCTGGCCGCGTCCACCGCGTACCTCGCGCCGCTCTCCCTGCCGGACGACCGGCTCATCGGCCTGACGCTCAACGCCGACGCCGGACGCGTCGACAACGCCGACGGCTCGCACAGCCCCATCGCCCATCGCGGCGAAGCGCTCACGCCCACGCACCTGGCGGCGCTCCGCGCCAACGTCATCCAGCGGCGCGGCGCCTCGCTCGACGTGCGCTACGTCTCCGTCAAGGAGTTCGCGTGGGCCCGCTGGCAGGGCCGGTGGATCTTCGCGCTCGCGCTCTTCGGCCTGCTCCTGGGCGGGCTGATGATGCGCGCGGCGTCGAAGAAGGACCTGGCCGAGGCCGACGCCAAGGCCGCGGACGCCCCGCCCGGAGAATCCCCCGAGGGCGCCATCGCCGCCGTGCTGGCCACGCTCGACGCGCTGGGCCGTGATATGACCGACATCGCCGACCCCCGCGCCCGCTGCCAGATGATCGTGCAGCGCGTGGGCGAACTGCAGGTGACGCACCTGCCCGCGTTCGTCGAGGCCAAGCCCCGCCTGATCTCGCGGATGGGCCTGGGCGCGTACGCCGAACTGATGGGCAACTTCTCCTACGGCGAGCGCATGCTCAACCGCGCCTGGTCCACCGCCGCCGACGGGCACATCGGCGAGGCCTCCACCTCGCTCGCCAACGCACGCAAGCCGCTGCAACTCACGGCCGCGGCGCTGAAGAAATGACCTGCACGCCGCCTCCATCGCGGCCCGCGGTCGCGCACCGCAGCGCGACGCGCCCCCGGGTTCACGACATCTTCGAAGCGGCGTAATCGGTCGCGGCCCGGACGGCTTCGTCCACCCGTTCGGGCTGCGTGCCGCCGCCTTGCGCCGAGTCCGGCCGGCCGCCGCCCTTCCCGCCGCACGCTTCGCTCGCCGCCTTCACCCATTCGCCGGCTTTGAGCCCGCGCCCGACGAGCGACTGCGGCACGCCGGCGACGATGGTGACCTTCTTGGACTCGACATCCACGCCCAGGAGCATGACGGCGCTCTGGTCCCGTTTGGCGCGCACCGCGTCCAGCGCCGCCAGGAGCGAGTCGCGGTCGCCCGCCGGCATCCGCGCGATGATCACCGGATCGGTGGTGCGGTCGGCGAGGGTGCGGGCGAGTTCCACCGCGCGGGCGCGGCCTTCGGCTGCCTGCTGCTTCTGGGCCGACTTCATCCGCTCCTGCAGCGCCGCGATCTGGCGCTGCGCTGAGTGCCGGGCGCTCGCGGGGATCGTCAGCGTCTCCATCGAACCGAGGATGTCGCCCACCTCGGCGCCGAGTTCGTGGTCGGCCCGCAGCGCCGCGGCGCGGAGGCGCTCCATCAGGCGGTGGCCGGCCTCGTTCGCGGCCTTGGCGGGGACGCCGGGGAGCGCGCTCAGGCGCCGAACGCCCTTGGCGACGGCCTCCTCCGAGAGCAGCACGAACTCGCCGATGTCGCCCGTGGCGCCGACGTGGGTCCCGCCGCAGAACTCGACCGAGTAGCCGGCCCATCGCGGATCGTCGGGGTTCGCGAGCAGTTCCTCGACGGCGGGCCCGATGGAGACGACGCGGACCGGGTCGGGGTAGGCCTCGCCGAAGACGGCGCGCAGGCCGCGGACCTTGCGGGCCTGTTCGAGCGGGACCACGGCGGAATGGACGGCGAGGTTTCGCGCGATCCGCTCGCGGACGGCGCTCTCGACGCGTGCGGCCTGTCCCTCGTCCATGGCGTGGCCCGCGGCGAAGTCGAAGCGGAGCCGATCGGGCGCCACGAGCGAACCGCGCTGGTCGGCGCCCTCGCCGAGCACGTCGCGGAGGGCGAGGTTCAGCAGGTGCGTGGCGGTGTGGTTGGCGACGATCGTCGTGCGCCTCTTGTCGTCGATCTCCAGGCGCAGATCGTCGCCCACCGCCAGGCGCCCGGACTCGATCCGCCCGATGTGCAGCACGTAGCCGCCAAAGGATCGCGTGGCCTCGACGTTGAACTCCATCGGTTTGGCGCCGTGCGCGCCGCCCGCCGCCGCGTGGCGCAGCGTGCCCGTGTCGCCCACCTGGCCGCCCATCTCGGCGTAGTAGTTCGTCTTGTTGAGGACGACGCCGAAACGGTCGGTGGGGCGCGTGGCCGCGGCCTCGATGGACTGGTCGAAGTCGTCCCCGTTCCAGATCGCCTCGACGCGGGCCTTGATCGGCCGGCCGTGGAACTTGTCCACGTCGTCGGTGGGATCGACGGTCATGTGGCGGAGTTTGGCGACCTCATCGCCCGAGAGCGTGAGGTCGTCGGCGGCGCCGGCCTTGCCGCCCATGCGAGATCGGGTTTTGGCCTCGGCCATGAGGCGCTCATAACCGGCGACGTCCACCGTCATGCCCCGTTCTTCGGCCATGATCTGCGTGAGATCGACGGGGAAGCCGTAGGTGTCGTGGAGTTTGAAGGCGTCGTCGGCGGAGATCACCTTCCCGCCGCGCTGCGCCGCTTCGGCGAACAGCGCGTTGCCGCGATCGAGCGTGCGCCCGAACGATTCCTCCTCATCTCGGATGATCGCCGCGACGCGGGCGGGGTCTTTCTTGAGTTCGGGGAAGAACGCGCCGAAATGCTCAACGATCGTGGGGACGATCTCGCAAAGGAACGTCTCGGGCGCACCCAGGTACTGCCGGCCGTAGCGGTAGGCGCGCCGGAGGATGCGCCGCAGCACGTAGCCGCGTCCCTCGTTGCCGGGGACGGCGCCGTCGGTGAGGGCGAAGGTGAGCGTTCGGGCGTGGTCGGCGACGACGCGGTAGGCGACGTCGCGTTTGTCGGTCATGTGCCCGGCGTAGGCGGGCGCGCCGGTGATCTTGCGGATGCGATCGAAGATGGGGGTGAAGAGGTCGGTGTCGTAGTTGGAGTTTTTCTTCTGCAGAACGCGCACGAGACGCTCGAGGCCCATGCCGGTGTCCACGTGCTTGGCGGGCAGGGGGCGGAGGCCGGCCTCGGTGCGGTTGAACTGGATGAACACCAGGTTCCAGATCTCGATGACGTCCGCGTGCCCGGCGTTGACGAGTTTCCAGCCGGGCTCGGCGGCGCGCTGGGCGTCGGTGCGGCCGTCGTAGTGGATCTCCGAACACGGGCCGCAGGGGCCTGTGTCGCCCATCTCCCAGAAGTTGTCCTTCATGTTGCCGGGGAGGATGCGTCCGGCGGGCAGGTGTCGGCTCCAGAGTTCGTAGGCCTCGCGGTCGGGCTCGAGGCCCTGGCCCTTCTCGCCCTCGAAGTACGTGGCGTAGAGGCGCTCGGGGTCGATCTTCCAGACCTTCGTGAGCAGTTCCCACGCCCAGTCGATCGCTTCCTTCTTGAAGTAGTCGCCGAAGGACCAGTTCCCCAGCATCTCGAAGAAGGTGTGGTGGTACGTGTCCTTGCCGACGTCGTCGAGGTCGTTGTGCTTGCCGCCGGCGCGGATGCACTTCTGGCTGTTCGCGGCCCGCTTGAGTTTCGCCAGCGCGCCGCCCGGCGCCGCCTGGCCCAGGAACAGCGGCTTGAACTGGTTCATCCCCGCGTTGGCGAACAGCAGCGTCGGGTCGTCGTGCGGGATCGTCGGCGACGATGGCACGAAGGTGTGCCCGCACTTCTCGACGAAGAAATCGATGAACTGCTGGCGGATCTGCGGTCCCGTTGGGGTCATCGGCGCCTGGCTCCGGCGGTGAAGGGGCTGGGGAGGGCCGGGATTGTAGAGCCGCGGCGCCTCCGAGCCGGTTCAGGCCGTCGCCCGGGCGTCGATCAGTACGCGATCCGCGTGGTGGCGACCTCGCGCCCGAACGACAGGTCGCCGAGCACGGCGGAGCGATGCGCCCAGGAGGCGTCTGAGGCCCGCGTTTCGGCGGGGACTTCGATCGGTTCGCAGATCGAGGGGGTCCGGGCGCCGATCTGCGCGACCTCGGAGAGCAGCGCGAGACGGACGACCTCGGGGCGGAACTCGAAGGGCAACTCAACCATCGCGGCCATGGCCGCGACGTCGGAGGTGGCCAGTTCGCTCCTGACCCACGGCTTGAGGGCCGAAGCGGTGCGGACGCCGTTGGCGTTCATCCACATCTCGGATGAGATCTCGCCCAGCAGCGAAGCCGCGGTCTGGCGGACGGCGGCGTCGTGCCCGGGGACGCTGCGAAGGATGATGCGGGCGTCGGCGTTGGCGACGGCCAGGGACGCGAAAGCGGCGGCGGCGATACCGATGTTCTTCACGGACAATCCTCCTCCAGGCGACGGGCCGACCTTGCTCATCGGCGTTCCGTCGTGACTCCCTGTGTCCCGGACCCCACCAATGTATCCCCGAAACGGGTTCCGTCAATCGTCCGATAATGAGAAATGCGCAAGCGCCGGGCCAGCCCCTTTCAGCAGCAATCGTCTAAGTCGCTGCGCCGACTCGGTTTCGGAGAACGCCCAGCCCTTGGATCTCCACTTCAACCGTGTCGCCGGGGCGGAGGAACCGCTGCGGGCTTCGCGCCATCCCAACGCCGGAAGGGGTGCCGGTGAGGATCAGCGTCCCGGGCAGAAGGGTGGTGTCCCGGGAGAGTTCGGACACGAGAAAGGGCACGGAGAATGTCATCTCGCCCGTGGAGGCGCTCTGGACCACCTCGCCATTGAGCCGGGTGGTCAGGCGCAGGCGGGAGGGGTCGGGGATCTCGGCGGCCGGGGTGAGGCGGGGTCCGACGGGGCAGAAGGTGTCAAAGGACTTGCCGCGGCAGAACTGGCCGCCCGAGCCCTCTTTCTGCCACCAGCGGGCCGAGACGTCGTTGGCGCAGCAGTAGCCCAGGATGAAGCGGTGGGCGTCGGCCTCGGCGGCGTCGCGGCAGGGCCGTCCGATGAGGACGGCCAGTTCGCCCTCGTAGTCCACCTGCTCGCGGTCGGCGCAGGCGCGGGGGATGACGATGTCGTCGCCGCTGAGGCAGGCGCTGGCCGGGTTCTTGGTGAAGACCATGGGCCGATCGGGCGGCTTGGCGCCCTGCTCCTTGGCGTGCTCGGCGTAGTTGCGCCCGATGCCGATGATGTGGCGGATCGGGAGCGGCTCCATGCCGGGAGCGACGACGACGACGCCGAACGGGCCGCGGGTGAGGTTCATGGGCGGAGAGTTTACCGGCGTGCTCAGCGGCGCTCGATCTCGAGGTCGGCCTTGCGGGCGCGGTCGTCGGTTTCCTTGAGGAGCCGCTGGTTCTCTCGGAAGGCGGCCATGTTGGCCGGTTCGGGGAACCAGCGTGCGAACATTTCCTCTGGGATGCCCCCGGCGACGACCATCTGCTCGCGGAGGGGGTCGAAGGCGGGCTGCTGGAGCCAGATGGGGGCACGACGATAGACGAGCGCCGCTTGATCGAGGGTGAGGCGCCCGCGGACCAGGAGCCCGACGAGGCTCTGCGCCGCGGCGTCCTCGAACGAACGGGGGAACAACTCCATGCGCTCCATGTCGCCGCCGGCCTGGGTGCGGCGGAGTTGCTCCTTCATGTACTCGCCGTGGACCCAGCGGGCGTAGTCGATGTTGCCCTGGAAGAAGCGCTGGTCGTTGCGCATGAGGCCTCGGAGCATGGCGTTCTGGATGGCGCCGTCGATCTCCTGGATGGCGACCTGTGGCGAGTCGATGCGTCCGCGGACCTCGTCCTGGACGAACTGGGCGAGGGGCTTGCTGAAGTCTTCGAGGAGTTTGGGCGTGTCGTTGAGGTTGAGGCCCGGCCAGTTGCGGAGTTCCTCGAAGTACTTCTGCGCCTGGGCGATGTCGCCGGAGCGGTAGAGGTAGCGGACGGCGTCGCGCATGAAGTTCTCGTAGCCGGAGCCGTAGGTGGTGAAGATGCGGAGGCGGCTCTCGGCGTGCTCCGCGCGGTCCTCGAGTTCGCGGAGGATCTGGGCGTAGACGGGGAAGAAGTCGAGGTTGGGCAGGGCGCTGTAGGACTCGGTGAGGGGGTCGAACTCGAGGTCGCCCCAGCGCGCGAGTTCCTGCACGGCGTGGAGGACGAAGCGGTCGGTGTTGATGAGGTCGAAGTCCTGGGTGTTGAGGCGGTCCATGCCCTCTTCGACGCCGCGCAGAGCCCAGTAGAGCGCGTGGGTCGAGGGGTGTCGCCAGTCCAGGGGCCCGTACTTTCTTGTGTACCGGAGCATGCGCGCCGGCTCCATCCGGAACTCGTCGAGGACCAGGCGCTTGCGGACGTGGGTGAGCAGGACGGGCCAGGCGGGCAGGAGGGACTCGTCGCTGAGCAGTTCGATGAGGGCGCGGTTCTGGTGTTCGGCGGAGAGGGAGATGAGCCCTTCGCGCGCCGCCCACGATTCGCGCATCGCCATGTGCAGTTCGAACGCGCGGAGCAGTTCGATGTTCAGGGGCAGTTTGGCCTCGTCGCGCAGGCGCTGGACGAGGACGGCGACCTTGGGCTCGCGCTGGATGGCGGCCTCGAGGGTGTCCGGCGCGTCGACCATGCGCGAGAGCCAGTAGATGTAGGCCTCTTTGGTCTGTTCGGCGGTCGCGGCGCGTGGCGGCGGACGGCCGAGCGCGTAGGTCCACTCTTCGGCGACGCGCCGCTTGTAGTACTGGTTGGCGTCGTCGGCGTAGCCCTGGATCTTGTGGTTGAAGATCCAGGCCAGTTCCTTGTGCAGGAGGGTGTCGTGCGGGTTCTTGGGAATGCCCTCCTTGCGCAGGAGGTCGATGCCGGATTTCACCCACAGCCACCGTTCTTCGGGCGTCTTGGTGGAGACGGAGATGTTGTACGCCATGTTCCACGCCTGGAAGACCCAGACGCGCGGGAACCGGGGCTGGAGCCGTGTGATCGTGCGGGCCAGTTCGATCGACTCGTAGAACTTGCCCTGCTCCTTCATCTTGTTCGCTCGGAGCCAGAGCATGTTCACGAAGATCCCGCGGAAGGCGCCCAGCGCGATGGCGACGGCGACTTCGGGCGGATCGCCGACTTCGGCGCGGTCGGCGTAGCCCAACTGGGCGCGTCCGGCCGCGGCGCTGAGGGAGGCGCTGAGCCCGCCGGACGCCGCCAGCGCAAGGATCGCCACGATGGCGGCGAAGATCTGGATGCGGGCGCCGCTGCGCATGGCTGAACGTTCCTACTTGCCGGAGTACAGGGCGAGTTCGCGCTTTCTGAAGATGGCCCAGCCCACGGCGAGCAGGACGAGGGAGGCGCCTAAGAGGAGGGCGGCGCCCCGGATGGCCCGGAGCCACCCGATCAGGCGTCCGTCGGCGAGACTGCCGGCCAGGTCGAGCCCGCCGTACCAGGAGAAGGCGTAGGAGATGGGCACGGCGATGAGTCTCGAAGCGAACGCGACGTAGTCGAACCCGTCCTTGGTCTCGGCAGTGTACCAGTCGAGCGATTCGACGAGGTAGCCGGAGGACTCGGCGACAAAGAGGATGCCCATGGTCACCAGGCAGGCGACGGGGAAGGACAGGAAGGTGCTGGCGGCGATGGCGACGGCGCCGATGAAGGCGAGTTTCATCCAGACGACCACGAGAATGCGGAGGTAGTTCAGTTCGTAGCCGCCCGCGACGTAGAGGATCTCGAACTCGTCGGGCGAGATGGTGATGGCGCGGGGGTTGCCCATGCCGGTCATGGGGTTGCCGTTCCAGACCTCCACGTGGAGGACGCCGTCCTCGCCGATGACCTCGGCGGGCAGTTCGAACGTCTGCGTCGTATTGAGCGTCACCTGGCGTTCGGAGCGGATCAGGTCGCCGATGACGAAGAAGAGCCGGTAGAGCGTGCTGGGGTTGTCGGCGCCGGCGTTGATGCGGTAGCGGAGCGTGATCGGCCGGCCCTCGGCGCGGGCGCGGCTCAGGCCGTGGAACTCGTAGCGCTGGCCGGCGCCGGGCGACATGGTGCGGTACTGCAGGAGGGCCGTCTCGCGCATCGCGTCGCTGATGATGCGCCGCTGGCGCGTGTCGGCGAGGAAGTCGGGGTCCTGGAGGCGGAGACGGCGGACCTCGTCCTCGACGGCGGCCTGGAGCGCCGCGGCCTCGATGGGCGGCTCGCGGTACGGGACCGAAGCGCGTGCGGCGAGAACCTGCGTTTCGAGGATGACGCGGTCGAGGGAGGGCGAGGATGGCCCTTCCTGGCTGACGTAGGCGCGGACCTCGCCCATGGCGGGCTCGAGGCGGAGGCGCTGGGTGAACATGAAGACGCCCGCGCCGGTGACGGCGAGCAGCGCCGCGTTGAGCGCCACGACGCCGAGCCACTTGCCCAGAAGGTACTGCCAGGGCGCGACGGGCTTGGTGACGGTCTGCCAGATGATCTTGTCGCGCTGCTCGAAGGCGACGGTGGCGATGGCGAAGAAGACGGTGAGGAAGGCCAGGACCCAGAACGAGCCGCCGATGCCGTACTGCAGGAAGATCTGGACGCGGTAGCGGAGGGGCTGGTCGGCGTCGAGGAAGAAGGGCAATCCGGCGAGGAAGAAGATCAGCAGGACGATGAAGACCACGCTGATCTTCATGCGGACGGCCTCGCTGAGGGTGTTGCGCGCGACGGCCGTGACGGGATGGCCCCACGACATGGCGGCGCGCAGGCCCTGCAGGAGCGCGGTGAACGAGGCGGTGAGCGCGATGGCGCCGAGGGCCATTTCGCCCCAGGTGCGCGGGGGCTCGAAGGCGTAGAGCGGCGCCGCCACGACGCCGGCGAGCATCGCCAGCGCCAGGTACGTCAGCGCCAGACCCAGCCAGGTGACGATCAGGCCCACGAGCCCGAGCGCGACGATGACGCCGCCGACGGCGAAGGTGGGGCTTGTGACGCCGAGCGCTTCGCGGAGGCCCTGGGCTTCGGCCTGGCCGCGCACGCGGGCCTGCGCTTCGGTGAGGGCCTGCCGCTGCTCGGCGGCGGCCTCGACGCCCGCCTGCACGGCCTCTGCGGTGTCGGGCGCGCGGGTCAGGACGATCCACGCGCCGATCGACGCCAGCGTGAGCGCCACGATCACGACGCTCGCGACGATCTTGAAGCGTCGGCCCTGCTGGGCCCGGTTCAGGCGCGCCATCCACTCGGAGGGCTTCACCGGCGCGGCTCCGCGGGCGGCTCGGGACGCCGGTCGTCGTCCGCGGTGAGCGAATCGATGACGCTCAGGTCCACGTCTTCGCGCTTGGCCGCGGGGGCGCGCGGGGCTTGGGGGGCCGCACGCTCGGGCGCGGGGGCCTGGGGCTTGGCGGAGAGCAGGTCGCCGATGACGCCCTCGTCGGGGCCCTTGGCCGGCTCTTCGCGCGCCGGCGGCGCCGGCTCGGTCGGCGCGGGCTCCGGCTCGCCCTTGACGAGCCGGTCGATGAGTTCGTCGCCGTCAGCGGCCGGCCCGTCGCCCCGTAGGAACGCGGCGGTGGGTCCGCCGGCCTGCGCGCCGCTGGTTTCGACGCGTTCGGTCCGGGCGCGTTCGACGATGTCGAGGAAGAGGTCTTCGAGGCGCTGGCGGGGCTTGGAGATGCGCCGGACGACGTGCCCGGCGTTCTCGCGGAGGAAGCGGTCGAGGGCCTCGACTTCGGCGGGGTTGAGCGCGTCGGTTTCGACGATGGTCTTGTCGCCGGAGGTGAGCAGTTCGTCGCAGGTCCCCTCGGCGCGGATCTTGCCGCCGTAGAGGATGACGAGGCGGTCCACGCAGTCCTCCACGTCGGAGAGTTGGTGGCTGGAAAGGAGGATGGTCTTGCCGCGCCGGCCCAGGGCGGGGGGTGGGGCCTGGGTCGTGCGGGGGCCGCTCGGGGCCGGGCCTGGGGGGGGGTCGTGGGGGGGGGGGGACCG
>JACVCK010000010.1 GCA_016742055.1 Phycisphaerales bacterium | reverse complement strand
TACCCGCGGATGGGGCTTGGGAAGTGTGCGTAGGGCTCGGACGCGAGCGAGAAGTGCCCGATGAGCGCCGGGGAGTACTCGGCCTTGGTCATGGAGCGGAGCGCGGCGAAGTGGACGGCGCGGGCGGCGGGCGTGCCGCGGGTGGACTCCAGCAGCGCCTGGAGTTCCTCGCGCGAGGGGTTCTTTGGCAGTTTGTACCCGGCGACGACGACGAACTCGCGGAGTTGGTCCATGTCGCCGGGGATGGGCTCGGGGTGGACTCGGCGCAGGAGAGGGACCTTGAGGCGCTCGAACAGGCGAGCGACCGCCTCGTTGGCCTCGACCATGAACATCTCGATCAGGGTGTGCGTGAAGGCGTCGTCCTCGGGCTGGGCGTCCACCACGCGCCCCGTGTCGTCGAAGATCAACTCCACCTGGTGCAGGTCCAGCCGGATCTGGCCCTGCTTCATCCGCCGGCCCTGAATGGCCCGCGAGCAGAGGTTGCACTGGCGCAGCGCCTCCATCAATTGATCGGTGTAGTTGGGCTCGGTCTTCGCGTGCTTCTTCGCCTCCTCCTTGTTCCCGTCGATCAGCGCCTGCGCCTCGAGGTAGGTCAGGCGCTTGGCCGACTGGATGACGCCCTGCGAGAAGCCCGTCGCGCGCACACGCCCGTCCGGGTCGTACTCCATCCACGCGCTCTTGACGTACCGCGCCACGCCCTCCTGCAGCGAGCAGATGCCGTTGCTCAGCGTCTCGGGCAGCATCGGGATCACGTGCCGCGGCAGGTACGTCGAGTTCCCCCGCTCGTACGCCTCCTCGTCGAGCGCGCTTCCGGGCGGGATGAAGTGCGCCACGTCCGCGATGTGCACGCCCAGTTTCCAGCCGCCCCCGTCGTACTTGGTCAGGCGCTCGAGACTGATCGCGTCGTCGAAGTCCTTGGCGTCGGGCGGGTCGATGGTGATGATGTACGTCCCGCGCAGGTCCTCGCGGTTCGGCCACGTGCCCTTGTGGTTCGCCTCCTCCACCTCGCGCTCGTAGCGCTGGCCCGCCTCGCGCGCCTGCTCCAGGCAGTCCTCGGGGAACTCGCCGGCGAGGTTGTACGTCGCGATCACCGCCGCCGTCTCGACGTCCGGCTCTCCGGACTTGCCCAGCACCCTGGTGATCACGCCCTCGCCGAGCATGTTCGCCTCGGGTCGGACGAGGATCTCGAAGACGACCTTGTCGCCCTCGACGGCGTTCTTGGCGCCGGGGTCGCGCACGACGACCGGGTCGCGCATCGCCTTGCCGTCGGGGAACACCAGCCACTGCGAGCCGCGTTTGCGCAGTTCGCCGGAGAACTCGTGCTGCCCGCGCTTCAGGATCTCGACGATCGCGCCCACCAACGCCGCGCGGTTGCCGGCGCCCGACCCGCCTGACCGCCCGCCCCGCGCCCGCTGCACGGCCGCGCGCACCGTGTCGCCGGTCATGGCGTCGCCGGTCGCGTCCGGCGGGATGAAGAGGTCGCCGTGGGTGTTGGCGTCCTTGGGGATGACGAAGCCGAAGCCGCGCGGGTTCTTCTTGAAGAGCCCGATGACCTCGCGCCCGATGGGGGGCAGGCGGACGAGGTTGTCGTCGCCGGCGATCACCTGCCCGTCCGCGGCGAGTTCCTCGATGGCCTCGCGGAAGACGTCGAGGTCCTCTTTGGCGACGCCGAGGTCCTCGGCGAGTTGCCGCACGGTCTGCGGCGTGTAGGCGTCGTGGCCGAGGTGGCGGAGGAGACGGGATCGGAAGCGGGAGGGCATGGGGGGAGGGTAGCAGGGGGCGACGAGACAAGCGGGACTGGCCCGAAGCCGGTTCACCGGGTGCAGATCGTCTCGCCGAAAGCAGGACTAGGGTTGACGCATCCGGTACGCTGGGCCTGCTTCGAACGATTCTTGATTACGGAGGTGCGGCATGCGGCGAGCATTGACAGGCGTGGCGCTCTGGACCGTGCTGATCTGCGGCGGAGCCGCGCAAGCGCAGGAGGAGCACGCGGCGGGGCCGCCGCCCATGTCGATGCAGGATCGTTATCAACACGCCAAGGGCTTGATGGAGTCGGGCCAGGATGACGAGGCCGCCGCCGCGTTCGAGTGGCTTTGGCGGAACACCGGCCCGGGCAAGGAGCGCGGCTTCTCGGGCGTTCGGGTGTCTTTCATGGCGAACGACATGGAGGAGCTCGCGGGCCGGCACGAAGGGGCAAGGGCTGCGTTTACAGCGCTGCGTGATGAGTCGGCGGCGGCGATGACGGCGAAGCCGACGGATTCGTACCGCGTGACCGAGTGGCTTGTGCTCAGCGAGGTCGTTGGCGACCGCGCCGCGATCCTCATGTGGTTCGACGGCGTGAAGAACGATCCCCGGCAGATGCGGCTGATCGCTTCTCAATCCCTGAGACTTGAGCCGATGCTCTTGGAAGAGGAACGATGGTCGGATATTGCGATCATCCATCCGGATCCGATTGCGTCCTTCAATCAGGCCGTGGCGTTTGATCGCATGACGCCCGACCGAGTCCCCGGGATCGACGATCCGGAGTTCGTCGAGCTCATGGCGAGAATGCGGAAGGACCAGGTGCGCGGAAAGGCCGGAACCCTCTATGCCGCGATGCTGGCCGCAGGCCGCGTGAACGACGCGGAGAAGTTGGCCGCGAAGGCGTGCGAGCACGATCCCAGCCCGAAAATGACCGTCGCTCTCGTCCGCACGGCCCTGATCGCCGGCGAGCCCCGCGCGGAGCACCTGGAATGGCTGCACGAGGCCTCGAAGCAGGGTGAGGCGACCGACGGGCTCTTCCAGCAGGTTGAAGCGGCGCTTCGGGCCCGCTCGTAGGCAACGGGCCAAAAGAAACAACGCCCGGCTCGCGCCGGGCGTCGTGTTCATACTGACTTGAGATTCGCCGCGATCACTCCATCGCCTGCGCCGCCTCCGCGCGCCCCTCGATGAAGCCCGAGAGTTTGCGCGAGCGGACGGGGTGCTGGAGTTTGCGGATGGCCTTGGCCTCCACCTGGCGGACGCGTTCACGGGTGACCTTGAAGATGCGTCCGACCTCTTCGAGCGTGTAGGTGTAGCCGTCGCCGATGCCGTAGCGGAGTTTGATGATCTCGCGCTCGCGGTAGGTGAGGGTCTTGAGGACCTGCTCGATGCGGTTCTTGAGCATGTCGCTGCCGGCGTGTTCGGCGGGGGGCGCCTGGCGGTCGTCCTCGATGAAGTCGCCGAAGTAGGAGTCCTCGGATTCGCCGACCGGGCGGTCGAGCGAGATGGGGTGGCGGCTGATCTTCATGACGCGCCGGACCTCCATGGCGCTCATGCCCGCGCGCTCGGCCAGTTCCTCGATGGTGGGCTCGTGGCCCATCTCCTGGAGCATGACCTTCTGGATGTTGCGCAGTTTCGACATCGTCTCGATCATGTGCACCGGGATGCGGATGGTGCGGGCATGGTCGGCGATGGCGCGGGTGATGGCCTGGCGGATCCACCAGGTGGCGTAGGTGCTGAACTTGTAGCCGCGCTTGTACTCGTACTTATCGACCGCGCGCATCAGGCCGGTGTTGCCCTCCTGGATGATGTCGAGGAAGGACAGGCCGCGGTTGCGGTACTTCTTGGCGATGGAGACGACCAGGCGGAGGTTGCCGCCGGAGAGGTCGCGCTTGGCCTGTTCGTACTCCCAGTAGACGCTCTCGATGCGCTTGACGCGCTTGGCCAGGACATCGGCGTCTTCGAGGACCAGGGCGCGGAGGCCGGCGAGTTCCTCCTTCATGACGGCGACGTCCTCGGGGTCGACGCGTCCGGGGAACTTCTGGGCCTTGACCAGTTCGCGCTGGAGTTCGGACATCTTCTGCGAGATGCCGCGGAGTTTGCGCATGAACGGCGAGATGCGGCTCGTGCGGAGCGAGAGTTCTTCGGTGAGGGTGGCGAGTTTGCGCCGGCGTCGGGCGATGCGGTCTTCGAGGTGGGCGGCGGCCTCGGCGTCGCGGTCCTTCTTCGCGGCTTCGAGTTTCTCCCAGTCCTGGCGGTTCTGCTCGAGGAGGGCCTTGATCGTGACGAGGTTGAAGGGGATGCGCTGGGCGATCTTTTCCTTGGCTTTTTCCTCGGCGGTGGAGATCTTCATGGTGCGGTCGAAGGGCAGTTCGCCCTTGTCGACCTGCGTGAGGGTCTCGACGGCCTGGGCGACGGCGTAGTCGCACTCGAGGACGCGCCGGCGGAAGATCATGCGGGTCAGTTCGATCTTCTTGGCCAGGCGGATCTCCTCGTCGCGGGTGAGCAGCGAGATCGTGCCCATCTGCGTGAGGTACATGCGGACGGGGTCGTCGATGCGCTTGGTGGACTGCTCGGCCTCGGCCAGGGCCTCGCGGATCTCGCGCTCGCCCTCGACGTCCCGCACGCCCACCGACACCTTGACCGGCGCCGTGCCGTTCTTCTCCGCTTCGCGGAACAGGCGGGCCTTGAAGTCGCGCAGGTCCAGGTACTCAAGGCCCATGCGGTCGATGATCAGCAGGACCTCATCGATGCGGGCGGGGTCGATCAACTCGTCGGTCAGCGTGTTGTTGAGTTCGTCGTACGCGATCCAGGATCGCGGCTTGGCTTTCTCGAGCAACTCCTGCACGACGGGGGGCATGTCTGAGGTCACGTCGGGTTCTCCATGCGCTCGCGGGGTTCGCCGGTCCCGATCGTTCCTTCGGGACGGGCTGCCAGGATCAAGCGCGTCAACGCCCAGTGTCTCGGCCGGTCGTGCGCCCCGGCGCTGGGCGCTCCGGGACGCGGGTCCTTGTTTCCTCGTGCGTCCCTTCGCGGCGGACGCGCTCCGTGTCGTCGATCGGTTCTCCTCTGTTCGGAGGGGGCTGGTCTTCTCGCTGGCTCACATCCTCTAGGCGGGCCTCGGGAGGGAGGTCGGCCGGTCGCCGAAGGCGCGCCGGACCTGACGGATGCGTTCGAGTCTGTCCTGTATGGGCTCGCCCGCGTCTTCGTTGCACGAAAGAGCACGCTCGTGCAGGATCCGACGCAGGCAGTCGCGGAAAAAGTCGCGCACGCGCTCGTGGTCCGCCTCCGCGCAGCGCTCGGCCTCGAACGCCAGTTGCACGGCGGCGCGCCGGGCGTCGGAATCGTCGAGCGCGGTGCAGATCAGGGACACGTCGGGGCTGGCTCCGTCCTGTGCGTGGGCGGCGATCGCGTCGACGGCGGCGCCGACGGGGCCGAGAGCGTAGGCCGCCTCCCGCAGGGCGTCCTGCTGCGCCCGGTCCAAATCCAGCCACATCCCGGGAACGCTCAGCAGCGCCCCCAGCGCCCCGGCGCGCGGGTCGATCGGGCCTCGTTCGGGGGCGGGCCCCTCTTCGTCGCGGCGCCCGGTTTGCTGTCGCTGTTGAGAGAGGGCGCGCAGCACGTCCGCCTCGGGCACGCCCGCGACCTCCGCGTACCGGCGCACCACGAGGCGCTTGCGCACGGGCGAGAGGGTGTGCAGGCCCAGTTCCGCCAGACGCGCCAGGTCCTCCTCGATGATCCGCGCCCGCGCCGACATGCCAGCGCCCGCCAGCCGCTCGCGCAGCCGGCGCGTGCGGAACGCGAGCGCGTCGTCCGCCGCGTCGATCGCCGCCCGCAGCGCCTCGAGGCCGCCCGGCTGCTTGAGCAGTTCGTCGGGGTCCTTCGCGTCGTCGAGTCGGACGATCTTGACGTCGATGGGCGCCGCGAAGAACGCCTCCACCGCGCGGTCCGCCGCGCGCAGGCCGGCCTCGTCGGAGTCGAACAGCAGCGCGACGCGGTCGCACAGGCGCTGGAGCATCCGCGCGTGCTCGGGCGTGAGCGCCGTGCCCAGGGTGGCGACGGTGTGGGTCAGCCCGGCCTGGTGGCAGGCGATCGCGTCCATGTAGCCCTCGGTCACGATCGCGAGGTTCTCGCGCTGGATCGCGCGCGACGCCTGCTTGAGGGCGAACAGCGTCCGGGACTTGTGGAAGAGCGCGCTCTCGGGCGAGTTGAGGTACTTGGGGTCGTCCTCGTCGTTCAGGCGCCGCCCGCCGAAGGCGATCGGCCGGCCCGCCTGGTCGTGAATGGGGAAGATCAGCCGCCCGCGAAAGGCGTCGTAATGCCCGGAGGACTCGGCGCGCCGCTTGATGAGTCCAAGGCGCTCGAGCCCCTCGATCGACACGCCCCGCTTCTGCGCCGTGACCAGCAGGCCGTCCCAGCGGTCCGGCGCGGCGCCGATCTCGAACGCCTCCGCCGTCGCCTCGTCGAGGCCCCGGCGCGCGAGCAGTTCCCGCGCGCGGGCGCCGTGCTCGGGATGACGGAGGATCGCGCGGAAGAACTCGTTCGCGAACCGCGAGACCTCGATCAGCGAGGCGCGGGAGAGTTCCGGCTCGCCGTCCGACTCGCCGCCTGCCTCAGCCCCCAGCGCGCCGCCCGCGGCCCGGCGCGGCGTGAGCGGGACCCCCGCGCGGTCCGCCAGGAACCGCAGCGCGTCCAGAAAATCCATCTTGTGATAGTTGATCACGAAGTCGATCGCGTTCCCGCCCGCCCCGCACGAGAAGCAGTGGTAGATCTGCTTCGCCGGCACCACGTACATCGACGGCTTGTGGTCGTCGTGGAACGGGCACACGCACAGGAACTCGCGCCCGCGCTGCTTGAGCGACAGGTGCTCGCCGATCAGCGCGACCACGTCCGTGGCCTCGAGGACCTTCTGGCGATCGTCGTTCTGGAACGCGGACCGGCTCAACCGACTCGACCAGCCCCTTTCCTCGCCCATCCAAAGCCCCGGCGCGCCGCAACCCCGGCAGCGTCTCCACCCTCCACACAAGAGCGGCGCAGCCGACAGGTTCTCAACTCCATGGCGACGTTCAAAAGCGAAAGCACGGGCGGAGAAGATCCCTGATGTCGCGCCGACCAGAGGCGCCCGAGTCTTGGACCTGCGAATCCCGGGGGAAGAGTTGACCCACGATTCGGCTGCGCACGGCGGCCTGGTTTGGGGTCCGGGGGCGGGCGGCAGGTCCAGCGATAACCCTACAACCGAAGCGCCGCGGGTCAAACGCGGGGCTGGAAAAATCCCGCATCCCGCCGCCCGCCGGCGCATCTTCTCGTCCCCTGCCCCGCGGGCCTTGCGTTGTGGTCCGATGAAAAGCGCTCGCGATGGCGCCGGTCTTGCTGTCCGGGCGGCCCGGCCTGCGGCTACAGTCCCCGCGTGACCCGGTGCGCTGTCGTTTACACGGGCCGAGTGCAGGGCGTTGGCTTCCGCGCCACCGTCCGCGAGGCCGCACGCCGTCACGAGGTTTCCGGATGGGTCCGCAACGAGCCCGACGGCTCCGTCCGCATGGAGGCGCAGGGAGCGCCCGACGAGATCGACCGGCTCCGTCAGGCCGTCCGCTCGGCGATGCGCGGGTTCATCGCCGACGAACGGGAAGCCCGCCTTCCAATCCTCGATTCGGAGGCCGGATTCGAAGTGCGCCGCTGAACCGCGGCCCAGCGCCGAGAGAACCACCACAGCATGCTCATCCTCTTCGACATCGACGCCACCCTCCTGACCACCACCCGCGCCGGGCTCATCTCCATGGCGGAGGCGGGCCAGCGCCTGCACGGCGAATCGTTCGACATCGGGCAGGTCGAGTTCGCCGGACGGCTGGATCCGCTCATCCTTTCCGATGCCCTGCGGCGCAACGGCCTCGAACCCACCCCACACCTGCTCCGGGCCTACCGCGACGCGTACGTCCGCTGCATCGAGGCGCGCCTGCGCGAGCCCGGCCTCGCCAGAACTTGCCCCGGCGTGCCGGAACTCGTCGCGGCGCTCGAGAGCGTCCCCGGCCTGACCCTCGGCCTGCTCACGGGCAACTTCGCCGAGTCCGGCATGATGAAACTCCGGGCGGCGGGCCTGGACCCCGACCGCTTCCCCATCCGCGCCTGGGGGGACGATTCCCCGCACGACCCGCCCTCGCGCGACCACCTGCCCCCGGTGGCGATGAGCCGCCACGCGGAACGGTGCGGGAGCGTCATCGCTCCTGAGCGCGTGGTTGTGATCGGCGACACGCCTCACGACGTCCGCTGCGCGCGCGTCAACGGCTGCCGCGTCTTGGGCGTGGGCACGGGCATGTACCCCGCGGCGCGTCTCCTGGCCGAGGGCGCCGACCACGCCGCCGACACGCTCGAAGACACCCGCGAAGTCGTCCGCTGGCTGCTGGAACCCTTGCGGGCGTCGGTCGCGTAAGCGCTTGCGCCGCCGCGGCCTAGTTCGCGCCGGCGATCAGCCCGATGAAGGCGTCCTTGCGCTTGGGGGACCATTCCGCCCATTCCGAGAGGCAGTCCTCGCAGCAGAAGCCGATCCGTCGCCCGGCGTGCATGACGACCAAGGCGGGCTCCACGGTTTCGGGGACGGCTTCCTCGGGCATGACCGGGCAGGTCAGGTTGTCCACCTTGACGCCGGGGTGCTGAGCCGCGGAGTTTGTTTGGATTTTGGACGGATTCTCACCCTGAATTTCCTCGGTGCAGCCGGGCGGGAAGGCCGAGAAAAGCACGGTCAGAATCGCCATAAGTTGTTTATTGGTAGGAATTTGCGGCCTGTGGCGATCGTGCGGAGCCATCCCAGAAAGATCGGCGCGCCGGGCGGCCAACTTGTCCACTTCCGCCGGCCCCTCACCTACGATTGCGGCAGGTGGGGCGGGTTCCGCACCCGCACCTCGGCGACATCCCAACCCGGAGGTTTTGGCCCGCATGGACACGATCTACAGGGCGTTGTGCTCCGGCTTCTTCATCAACCAGAAGCTGACCACCAAGATGGACCTCCCGCTCAAGCGGGAGACTGTTCTGGATTTGTTCGAACGGGTGCGGAAGGACCGCCCCCGCCTCGAGCGCTTCAAGCGTTACCAGGGCGAACTCGCCCTCGAATCGCCCATCCGGGCGGGCGAGCAGGAGTGGGTCGCCCTTCGGCGCAACAGCGTCCGCTCCGGCGTGGTCGATCCCCCGAGCGTCGCCGACGGCCTGCGCCTGCACCGACTGGCGCTGGAACTCGCGCCGTTCTACCTGTCCATCAACCCGCTGGACATCGCCGGTCTGGAGTTGACCTACGGCTTCGACCTCGACGCCTCGGGCAATCACAACGCCATCGTCCGCGACGCCCTGCTCCGCGACACGCCGCTGGCCAAGTCGATCGACAGCGACGCCTGGGCGCCGCTGGACATCCAGCCCTACATCGGCATCGCGCTCAACGAGCGCTGCGACCTGCAGGCGTGGATCGAGGTCAAGACCAAGACCAGCGTGCGCGAGGTGCGCCAGGACCGCTACCGCGACGAGCCCATCAGCGTGTGCCTGACCGTCCGCAAGGTCGGTTCGCTGAAGGAGATCAAGGAACTGCCCCTGGTCTTCGACACGCTCACGGCCAACGCCGAGCGCCTGGTCAACGACCGCGTCGTGCCGCACCTGATCCAGCCGCTGCGTCAGGCCATCGCCTCCGCCAACCGCTGAAACGGCCGGGAATTCAGCCCTCGTCCGACGGCGGCGCCGACTCCGGCGCGCGCGGGGGCTGCTGCTCGCGCGGCCCATCTTGACGCGGGCCGCCGGGGCCGCGCCCGCCACCGGGACCGCTGCGCGGGCCGCCGGGCCCGCGGCCGCCGCCTCCACCGCCACCCCCGCCGCGCGGGCCGCCGCGCCCGGGGCCTCCGGGTCCGCGCGGCGGCGGACGTCGCGGCATGCCGGCGCGGGCGATGATCTCCCGCGCCTGCTCTTCGGTCAGCGCCCCGTGCTCCCGCTCGTTGAACAGCAGGTCGCCGATGATCGGGTCCACCTCTTCGCGGACCTGCTTGGCGCCGAGTTTCTTGTACTGCTTGGTCATTCGGACGCGCTCGATCTCCTTGCCGAACTTCATCTTGATGATGAAGACGCGCCCCTTGCCGGGGTTGTCCTCCGCCTCCACCCAGACAAAGCCGGGTTTGGCGCCGATGGCGGGATGGATGACGAAGGACTTGAGAGGCCGGGTCGGCGCCGCGGCGCCCTCGGCTGCCGGCGTGGCCGGTTGCTCGGGCTGCTCGGTCATGGTGAAGAATCCTCGCGGCTGCGTGAGGCGGCGCGCGTCGTGGGGCGCTGGTGTGGGCCGCCGCGGTGGGGTCGCGGGGCGTCGATGGGGGGGCGCATCCTAGACGTTCCTCGTCCGTAGCCGCAACACCGCGGGCAGCAGCAGCACGGTGGACGCCCAGACCAGGGCCAGCCCCGCAGTCATCACGAACCCCAGCGAGCGGATGCCCCGGTGCTCGGCCGTCATCATCGCGGCGAACCCGATCAGGGTGGTTGCAAGGGTGAGGGTGATCGCCCGCCCGGCGCCGCCGGCCAGCCCTGCCGGCCGGTCGCCCGGCTGCTGACGCCAGCGGTGGACGGCGTGGACGCCCGCCGTCACGCCCAGCCCCAGCAGCAGGGGCGCGACAATGGTGTTCGCGAAGTTCAGGGACAGGCCCGCGCCGCCCATCAGGCCCAGCAGCGCGAGCATCGCCGCCAGGACCGGCGCCACCGCGCACAGCACGTGCCCCAGACGCCGGAAGTCCAGCAGCAGCAGTGCGACGATGGCCAAACCCGCATACAGCGCGGCGCTGACGTTCGCGGCGCGGATCACGCCCGCCGACTCGTAGATCTGCACCGTCGGACCCGTCGCCCGGGGCGCCGCGCCGTACACCGCCCGCACGAACGGCCCCAGGCGCGACGCGTCCAGCACGCTCACGCCGTTCTCCGCGGCGCGCGGGTACACCCGCAGCAGGAGCGAGCCGTCGGTTCCCACGAACTGGTCGCGCAACTCCGTCGGCAGGTCCGCCGCCGTCGCGGGCTCGGCCGAGCGGATGAGCGCCAATCGCGCGACGAGCCCCGCGCGGTCCGACGCGTACACCGCCTGCGCCCGCGCCGCCTGCTCGTCGTTCATCGCCGCGACGCGCGCCGCGGCGGCGCCGAGGGGGCGCTCGTCGAACGAGTCCGCCAGCGACGCCGCGGCGCCTCGGAAGTCCACAGGGGGGCCTTCGCCTGCGGCCGGGGCGGGGATGGCGCGGAGGACGGCGCGTTTGGCCTCGAGGTCTGCGGGGAAGAGCATCCCCGCGCCGCCGACGTCGGCGACCTCCGGCAGCGCGCGGAGGCGCGCGGTCAGTTCGCGGGCTTCTTGGGCGTCGCGGGCGACGACGATGGCGTGCCACGCGCTGCGTTCGTCGTCCGCCGCGATCCGCCGCTCCCACGCGACGCTCTCGACGTTGTCCGGCAGCATCTTGAGCAGGTCGGTGTCGTAGCGGACGCGGGACGCGCCCAGCGCCGCCAGCGCCAGGGCCGCGCCCCAGCACGCCACGACCACGCCGGCGCGCCCGTCCACCCAGTTCAGCCGCCCGCGCATATACGGGCGGGAGGCGCCGCCCTGGCGCCCGCGCAGCCGTCGCGCCGGATCGGGCGTGAGCATCAGCATCGCCGGGAACGCCGACAGCGACACCAGGGTGCACAGCACGATGCCCCCCGCGGCGATCACCCCGAGTTCCGCGACGCCGGCGAAGCCGGTGAAGCCCGTCGCGCCGAACGCCGCGGCCGTGGTGAGCGTGCCGGTCAGGATCCCCGGCCCCGCCGTGCGGAACGCGTCCTCGATCGCTCCGGCCATGTGGTCGTGGTCCGGGTGGAGCACTTCGAGGCGCGAGATGAGGTGGATCGACATGTCCGATCCCAGCCCCACGAGGATCACCATGAAGACGATGCTGAGCACCTGGAGGTGGCCGACGGCCAGCGTGGCCCACGCGAAGGACCAGCACAGCCCCAGCGCGAGCGACGCGAGGATCATCAGCGGCACGGAGGCCCGCCGGTAGACGCCCACCGCCAGCAGGGCGATCGCCGCCATGCCGATCGCGGTCGCGCGCGTCGAGTCCACCATCGACTGGCGCGTCTCGTCCGACTCCAGCACCGGCACGCCCGTCACGCCCGCCTCGATCGAGGCGAACGGCGCCTGCGCGCGCAGCGCGCGGATGTGCTGGCGCAGGGCGCGGATCGGCCGGCCGTTGGCCACGACGCTCGCCTTCGCGCCGGGCCTGTCCTGCAGCGTCGCGAACACGAACGCGAATCGCCCGCTGGGGGTGACGAACCGCTGAGTCTCAGGGATGTCCGCGAGCACGGTGGCGCGTTGGCCATCGCCCGCCTCCGCCACGCGCACGAGCAGTCCGGTCAGGTCCGCAAGGTCCGCTTCGCCCATGGCGCGGGCGCCGAAGACCGACAGGCCCAGGAGGTGGCCCAGCGACGGGGACGCGGCCACAGGCCCCGCGCGGGCCAGGTCCGCCGCGACCGACTCGACGCGCGACAGCGGTTCGCCCAGCAGCAGGCCCACCGGCGCGTTCTGCGTCGGGAAGCCGGTCAGGACGTCGTCGAATCGCGGATCGGCGCGCAGGCGCTCGCCCAGCGCGTCGATGAAGGCGCCGACGAGCGGATCGTTGGGATCGCCGCGGGTGTCCACCACCACGACGGCGTCGTCCCAGCGCGGGAAGAGGCGCTGATACTCCGCGTAGCGCTGCTGCCAGTCGAGGCCGGGGTCGATGAGGCGGCTGCGGTCCGCCATGAAGCCCAGGTTCCGGGCCGCGTACACCGCCGAGAGCGCCGCCACCAGGACGCACAGCGCCAGCGTCAGACGCGGGCGCGCCGTGACGAACCGGGCCCACCCGGTGAGGAACTGATCGCGGCGACGCTCCATCGCCCGGCGGGAGATCATGGCGGGAGTGTAGTGCCCCGCGCACGAAAAAGGGCCCCCCGTGGGGCCCGGTGAAATCCTTCTCAAACACCGCTCAGCGCCGCCGGCGCGTCGAGGCCAGGAGGCCCGTCAGCAGCAGCGCCGCGCCGCCGGGCGCGGGGACTTCGAGGAAGTAGTTGGCGTAGATCCACTCGCCGAGCAACTGTCCGGAGAGTTGGCCGTCCACGTTGCTGAAGTCAAAGTGGATGCCGCCGTAGATCCGGGACAGGCCCGCCTCGTTCGCCGCGTCGTCGAGCGAGGTGTACGAGCGGGTGACGCCGCCGGAGGTCACGGTGAACGCGTGGCTGTCGGCGCCGGTGACCAGTTGCAGGATGGTCGCCGCGGCGCGGGAGAACGTCGAGTGGCCCGAGGTGTACTCGGGGAAGGGCGGGGTGGCGATGAGGGGGAGCCACGAGAGGTCGGCATCCGTCGCGTCGTTGCCGTCGGAGTCGGCCTCGCGGATCGCCGCGATGGGGCGCCAGAGTTCGTACTCGTACTTCATGTCCCACGACACGATCGCCGCGTCCGCGAGCGCGGCGCTGACCATGCCCATCACCCGCGCGCTCTGCGTCACCGACATGCCCTCGTTCCGGATGATCTGCTGGGCGATCTGGCTCCACTGGCCCGGGGGCGTCACCGTCCCGCCGCCGGCCGCCCACAAGAGCGCGATCTCCGTCTGCTCCTGCGTCCGTGTCGCGCTGTTGAGCGCGCCGATCTCCTTCACCTGGTTGAACGCCGCGGCGTACTCGGCCGACGCCAGGTCCGGCGGTCCGCCCTGCCGGAATTGATCGCCGCCGGTCATGGTGAAGGGCGTGACGGTCGGCCAGTTGGGCAGGAGGCCCGGCGCGTTGGCCGGGAGCGTCGGGCGCCACTGGCCCGGGAGGACGCCCGGCGTGTAGGGGACGACCGTCGTGGAGTTGTCGTTCAAGCGCGCGTCCAGGATGGCCGTCGCGCATGCGCCGCCCAGCGCCAGGCCGTTGTCCCGCGCGAGCGTGTTGTTCAGACCGGCGAGTTGACGGCTCAGCATCGCGTCGAAACTGCCCTGCAGCGTCGGGTACAGCGACGAGAGCACGCCGTGCGCCGCCGCGGCCACCGCCGCTTTCCGCGAGCACGGCTCGTCGAGCGCGATCGGCGCGGGCAGGTACGCGTTCCAACGGCCGTCCATCGCGTTGACGGCGTCGAACACCGCGAGTTGCACCATCGCCATCGCGCGGCTGGAGCGCGGCGGGGGCGTGCCCGTGCCGGCGACGGCGTCGAGCAGGACGTTGTTCCACTTCGTGACGGCGTTGGCGTGCGCGCCGGCGCTCATTCCGCCCAGCGCCGCGGCCAGAACCATCGAACGTGCGATCGACATGGCTGATCTCCTTTTCCCTTCCGTTCGGCGCGCCCCGAAGTTCCCGGGCGCTCGGGCCCGCGCGGGCGTACGCCGCGATCCGATGGGGCCGATGCTCCGGGCGGGACGTGGGCGCCGGCTGTGCGGCCGGCGCCGCGGACAGCATGGCCACCGCGCGTGGAATCTGTCAATGCCGGCGCCGCCGAAACCCCGTGCAGACCAAAGAAAACGCCCCGGCGCGGGCCGGGGCGTGGGGAGGACTGGAGTTCGTGGGGGGCTCGCCCGGTCAGCGCCGGCGGCGCGTCGAGGCGAGAAGGCCGGTCAGCAGGAGCGCGGCGCCGCCGGGAGCGGGCACGCGGAGCAGGTAGTTCGCGAAGATGTAGTCGCCCACGTTGTGGCCGAGGATATTGCCGTCCACGGCGTCCCACTCGAAGTGGACGCCCAGGAAAATGCGGCTGATGGCGTTCTCCCACGCCGCCTCGGAGAAGGAACTGAATGAGCGCGTCAGGCCGGCGTCATAGCCCAGGCCGGGGTTCACGCCGAACTCGTCGCTGCCGATGGTGAAGGAGATGTTGTCCGTGCCGAAGAAGCCGGCCATGATCGCCGCGTGCACGGCCCCGAACGTCGCGTGCCCGGAGACGTACGCCGGGAACGGCGGAGTAAAGTCGTTCAGCGGCAGCCACGTGGGGTCGGCGAGGGTGAGCGCGTTGCCGTCGTCCTCCGGCTCGCGGATCGCTTCGATCGGCCGCCATAGATCGATGGGCGTGTTGTACTTCGAGTCCCACGCCGCGATCCCCGCCTCGGCCTGGCCGATGCCCACCAGCGCGAACAGGCGCGCCCGGGCGGAGAGGCCCAGGCCCTCCTGCGACGCGACGTTCTGCGTGATCTGCACGAGTTGGCCCGGCGGCTTGGACGTGCCGTCACGGTCGTTGGCCCAGAACCAGGCGATCTCGGTCTGCTCGGCGGTCCGCACCGCGCTGTCGCGGGAGCCAAAGTCCTTCACCCCGAACTGCACGCCGTTGCCGCCGTTGATCTGATCGGCGTAGGCCTGGCTGTGCATCATCGTGTCCATGTCCATATTGAACTCGTCCACGAAGCGCGTCGGGCGGAACTGGTCCGGCGACGTGAGCGCCCAGGGCGTCACGTTCCCCCAGTTCGGGCCCGCCGCCTGCGTGCCCGGCGGCAGGTCCGGAGACGGGCGCCAGTCGCCGGCGTGCGTGCCGGGCGTGTACGGCGTGTTGTTGTCGTGACCGTCCGCCGCACGCAGCGCGATCAGACTCTGCGCCACCGACACGCCGAGCGCCACGCCCGCCGTCCGCTGGCCCATCGAATCGTCGATCCCCGCCAGGTCCGACGCCAGACGCGCGTCGTACATCGCCTGCAGCGCCGCGTTCGGGTTCGAGGCGCCCGAGCCGTACAGGTTCGTGAACACCTGATGCGCCGCGGCGGCGGCCGCCGCCTTCTTCGAGGCGTTCGCGTTCGGCGCGACGATCCCCTGCTGGTACGACTGGTAGCCCTTGTTGGGGTTGCGGGCGAGGTCGATGGCGTTCACCGCATCGAACATCGCCACGCCGAGCATCGCTCCGCTCCGCGAGATCGGGCCCGGAGGCCCGCCCGTCAGGCGGATCGTGTCGAGGTACACGTCGTGCCAACCACTGATCACATCCGCCGACAGCGGGGCCCCGCCCGCCGCCAGCAACAACGCAGATGCCGTCCAGGACGCCAAACGTCGCATGATCTCTGACTCCTTGTCTGTACACAATCCTTCGTCGCCGGCCGAGTGCGACGGCCGACGCCTGCCAAGGTAGCCGAACCCCTCCCCGGAATGGAAGGGCTTTCCCCAAACTTCTTCGGCGCCGTACTCTGGCGGCGTCGATGCCGCCTGAACCAAACCCGAACGCCGCCGAGCGCATGCCCTTTCGGGATGTGGTCTATCTCTGGCTCGCCGGGGTCTTCGTCACCTCCCTCCTCGTGGCGAACCTCGTGGGCAGCAAGTTCTTCTGGTTCGGCGACCTGCCCGTCCTGGGCCGCTCGATCCCCATCGAGCATTCCGTCGGCATGTTCGCGTTCCCCGTCACCTTCCTGCTCACCGATCTGGTCAACGAGTACTACGGCAAGAAGGGCGCGCGCCGGATCACCTGGCTCGGCCTGGGCATGTCGCTGTACGTCTACGCGATGCTGTGGCTCGCGCGCGAGGCCCCGCCGGCGCCGCCCGGGCGCACCTACATCGACGAGCAGATGTTCGACGCCGTGTTCGGCGCCTCGCGCTGGCTCATCGTCGCCTCCCTGACCGCCTACACCGCCGGGCAACTCTGCGACATCTTCCTCTTCGGCGTCATCCGGCGGCTCACCGGCGGACGCATGATCTGGCTCCGCGCCACCGGGTCCACCGTCGTCTCCCAGTTCGTCGATTCCCTGGTCATCTCGTTCGTCCTGATGTCCGTCCAGCCCCTGGCCGACGGCAGCCGCGCCAGTTTCGCGTTCATGCTCGAAACCGCCGTCAAGGGCTACGTCCTCAAGGCCGCCGTCGCCGTCGCCGTCACGCCCCTCATCTACCTCGGGCACGCCATCCTGAAGGGATGGCTCGGCCTGCGCCCCGCCGCCCGTGACGAACCCGCGGCGGCGCGCTGACCCCAGCCCCTCCTATCGTCCCGGCCCCCATGGCGGCGCCCGCCCGCACAGAACGACCCGCCTCGCCCGCCGCCGGCCTCTGCACCGTCGTCATGACGCTGCTGGGCTGGTCCAGCGTGCCGCTGTTTCTCAAGCACTTCAGCCACTCCATCGACCCGTGGACCAGCAACGGCTGGCGCTACGGCTTCAGCGCGCTGCTCTGGGCCCCCGTCCTGCTCTTCATCGGCGTCCGCGGGACCAAGCCCTCCCGCCTCTGGCGCGCCGCCGTCGTGCCCGCCCTCTTCAACGCCTGCGGCCAGGTCCTCTTCACCCTCGCGCACTACCGCATCGAGCCCGCGCTCCTGACCTTCGGGCTCCGGCTCCAGATCGTCTTCGTCGCGCTCGGCGCCGCCATGCTCTTCCCCGCGGAGCGGCGCGTCGTGCGGTCGCCGATCTATCTGGCGGGCGCGGCGCTGGTGCTCCTGGGGGCCGTGGGCACCGCGCTCTTGGGCAAGGAACCGCTTGTGGGCGGCTCGCTCGAGGGCTTCCTGATGGCCGCGGGATCGGGGGCGCTGTTCGCGGGGTACGCGCTGAGCGTCCGCAAGACGATGGCGGGGATCCACCCTGTGGTGGCGTTCGCGGCGATCAGCCAGTACACCGCGGGGGCGATGGTCGTGCTGATGCTGGCGCTGGGAGAACGTTCGGGCCTGACGGCGCTGGACCTGTCCACGGGGCAGTTCGCGCTGCTGCTGCTGAGCGCCGTGATCGGGATCGCGCTCGGGCACGTGTTCTATTACATCAGCATCGCGAACCTGGGGGTGGCGATCTCGGCGGGGGTGATCCAACTCCAGCCGTTCGTGGTCGGCGCCGCGAGTTTCGTGCTGTTCGACGAGCGGCTCACGCCCTTGCAGTGGTGCAGCGGCCTGGTGGCGGTGTCGGGCGCGGTGATGATGCTGTGGCTGCAGAAGCGCCTGTCGTCGCGGGCGCGGGCGCAGGCGCTGGCGGACGAGGCCGAACGGGCCCGCGCGGAGCGACTGGTGGAGCCGAAGTTGGCCGAGGTGAAATGAACAGGGGCGGCCCGCGATGGGCCGCCCCTGATCGATTCCGTTAGGAAACGGTCGGCTTACCAGCCGCCGGAGCGACCGCCACGGTCGCCGCCGCGCCCGCCGCCGCCGCCGCCGAAGCCGCCGCCGGAGCGACCGCCGCCGCCGCCGCCGAAGCCGCCGCCGGAGCGACCGCCGCCGCCACCGCCGCCGAAGCCGCCGGAGCGACGACCACCGCCGCCGCCGAAGCCGCCGGCGCCCGCCTCGCGGGGACGGGCCTCGTTCACGACGATGGCGCGGCCACCGATCTGAGAGCCGTTCATCGCGGCGACCGCGGCGTCGGCTTCAGCATCGTTGGTCATCTCGACGAAGCCGAAGCCGCGGGGGCGGCCGGTCTCGCGATCCATGACGATCTGAGCGGAGGAGACTTCACCGTGACCTTCGAACATAGAACGGAGTTCGGCGTCGTTGGTGCTGAAAGGGAGATTTCCGACGTACAGCTTCTTCATTGCTGCCTGCGATCCTGCCCGAGAGAACTCTGAAAACCAAACCGGTGCTTGCCTCGGGCGAGATCACGCGTCGGTTGTCGTGGAAGCGTCCGGCCGACCGGACAGACCTCCCACCTGCAAGCGGGAGTATAGCCCTCCAGGCCCGGTCAAGGGAAGCCCCGCCCGGCGCTTGAATTCAGACTCACAAGTCCGATTCAGGCGCCGGCCGTCGCCGTGTACGCCGCCGCCCCGGACACCACCGGCACCACCACGCCCAGGTTCACCCGGTCCAGGGCCGCACGGACGTCGTGGATGGGGTTGGTGATGACCACGGTGCCGTTGTGGCCCCGGAGCGCCTCCCACAGGGAGACGATCTGCCCGATCGCCAGCGAGGAGATGTAGTGCAGCCCGGAAAGGTCCAGAACCACCGCCGCGGGCTTCCGGGCCGCGAGGGCCTCGAACTCCTTTTCGATGCGGGGGGTCGCCAGCATGTCCGCGGCGCCCATGAGGCGCACGATCACCGGCCGGTCGTCGGAGTTCGGAGAATGCATGGTCAGGTCGAACGAGTCGAGCGCGGGCATGGGCAGGTTCCTGGGACCAAAGAAGTCCCGTCGGGGGGCGGGCGTGCTCCGCCCAGTCGCGTGGAAGGTGCGGAAACCAGTCCGCGGCTCAGAGTATTCCGTTGTGTGTGGCATCCGTCCAGACGCAACTTCAGCATTTCACGCGGATCATCCAAACTCGTAATCTTCGCCGATGACCTGGATCGGGATCATCGGCGGCTGGTACGTGCTTGCGGGGGCCGTCAGTTTCGCGCTCTACGCCGCCGACAAGCGCCGCGCGTCAAGGGGACGTCGTCGCATTCCGGAGCGAGCCCTCCATATCACCGACGCGCTGGGGGGCTGGATCGGCGGCGCGATCGCGCGTCAAACGCTCCGACACAAGACCCGCAAGGCGGGCTTCTTCATCGTGTCGTGGGCGATCGCCCTCGCGCACCTGGGCGCGTGGGGCGCGCTGCTATGGCTGCGCTCGCGCCCCTGATCGGCCTCACTCGAACAGCGCCCGCGACGGCGCCACCCGCGCGCCCTGCGCGTCGCACACCGCGTACGTCGCGCCCGGCAGCATCGCCGCCGAGCCGAACGCCCCGTCCTTGCGGATCGCGTACATCGTCACGTTGAAGTTCGGCCGCCCTCGATCGTCCTGCAGGCGCTTGAACCGCGTGCGGTCCGCGATCATCTGCAGCACGTAAAGGCACGCGTCCTCGGGGCTGTCGCCCATCTCCATGCGCATCACGGCCGTCCGGGCGCCGCAGACCTGCAACACCGCCTCGCCCCGCCCCGTCGCGCCCGCGGAGCCGACGGCGTTGTCGGTGTAGAGGCCGGCGCCGATGATGGGCGAATCGCCGACGCGCCCGGGCAGTTTCCAACTCAGGCCGCTGGTGCTGGTGGTTCCCGCGAGGTCGCCGGCGGCGGTGAGCGCCGAGCAGTGCACCGTGCCGGTGGTGTACGGAACCTCCAGCGCTGCGCGCCGGCCCGTTCTGGCGTCCGGTGGAAGGTCCCACTCGTCCTCCTGCAGCCAGTCGTCCTCGCGGCTGAGGGTGGACCGCCAGCGCAGCCAGGCCTCGCGGGACTTGTCCGTCAGCAGGTTCTCCTCCTGGAATCCCACGCGCTTCGCAAACCGCAGCGCGCCCTCGCCGACGATCAGCACGTGGTCGGTGCGCCGGGCCACTTCGAGCGCCACGCGCGCGGGGTTGCGGATGTTCCGCAGCGACGCCACGCCGGCGGCGCGATGCGTCGGGCCGTGCATCACGGAGGCGTCCAGTTCCACGACGCCGTCCTCGTTCGGCAGGCCGCCCAGGCCCACGCTCGAATCCTCCGGATCGTCCTCGACCAGCGCGACGCCGGACACCGCCGCTTCGAGAGGATCGGCGCCGGCGAGCAGCATCTCGTACGCCAGGCGCGCCGCCTCACGCCCGTTGCCGGAGGCGATCACCGCGGGGCGCGCGAGCGGGCCCGCGACCTCGATCCGGCGCGGCTCCTGACGAACCTGGCCGACCTGACCAAGCGAAGCGCCCGCCGCCGCGAGCCCTACGCCCGCGCCCGCGGCCGCGAGAAAGTCCCGGCGCGAAACGATCTGGTCCATTGCCGCCTCCCATGCTCGGCGCCGCGGCGCCGGGATTCACAGCCGTTCGAACTTCGGCAGTTCGCCCACGAGCGGGCGCAGGTAGTCGAGGAACGCCCGGGTCACGCGCCCCGGACACTCGATGAACTCCGCCGGCATGTGGCGCGTCTTGGCCGCGACCTGCTCGAGTTTGACCAGCCCGCACTCGCTCCGGTACGGTGAACTGCTGACGCGCCGGATCACGACCGAGCCGTCGCTCTCGCCCCGCAGCGCGCTCTCCGCGGCGAAGGCGCCGACGCGTCGCGCTTCGGCGGCGTCCACTGGGCTGGGGTCCAGCCAGTAGCGCTGCATGTAGCCGAACGTGTCCGCGCGCACGCGGGGCGGCTTGCCGCCGGCGGGCGTGAGGTCGCGCTTCACCTGCTCGGCGAGGAAGTCGCCCAGGGCGCCGACGCCCGAGAGTTGGATGTTGCCGTGCGCGTCCCGCTCGCGCTGCAGCATCGTGATGGTCGCCGCCACGGCGTTGCCCGCACGGTCCTGGATGCCCTCGCTCACCGACACCACGCAGCGCCCGAACTTCCGATACACGCGCTCGATGTCCGCCGAGAAGTCCTCCGGATCGAACACCATCTCCGGCGTGTAGATCAGGTGCGGGCCGTCGTCTTCGTGGTCCTGCGCCAGGACGCTCGAAGCGGTCAGGAACCCCGCGTGCCGGCCCATGATGACGTTGATCTTGATGCCCGGCAGGGCGCGGTTGTCGAGGTTGTCGCCCATTGTGGCCATCGCCACGAACCGCGCCGCCGACGGGAAGCCCGGCGTGTGGTCGTTCTCGACGAGGTCGTTGTCGATCGTCTTGGGCACGTGGAAGCAGCGCAGGTCGTACCCGGCCTTCTCCGACAGTTCGTTGACGATGCGGCAGGTGTCCGACGAGTCGTTGCCGCCGATGTAGAAGAAGTACCGCACGTCCCGCTTGCGAAGGCCGGCGAAGATCCGCTCGCAGTACGCCGCGTCCGGCTTGTCGCGCGTCGAGCCCAGCGCCGCCGAGGGCGTCCGCGCCACCAGTTCGAGCGTCGCCTGCGGCGTGGCGCCCAGGTCCACGAACTGATCGTCCACCATCCCCCGCACGCCGTGCCGGGCGCCGTAGATCGTCCCGATCGCCCCCGCTCCGCGCAGCCCTTCCACCACGCCGACGAGCGACTGATTGATCACGGCGGTGGGCCCGCCCGACTGGGCGACGACGGCGTTGCCGTTGAGCAGGGGCTTGGGCATGACGGTCGGGTCTCCGAAGGAAGAGCGGTCGCGATGTTCAGGCCACGGATTGGCGGGGCCGACGTGGGCCGGTGGGCCCGTGGTGGGGTCGGGGCCGATCCTACCGCGCCCCGCGGGCGCGGCCGGACCGGTAGACTCCCGCGCATGCGGGCCCTGCGGACGCTGGCATCGGCGCTGATTCCTCTGGCCATCGCCTCGTGCGCTGCGCCGAACCGCTCGACTTCCTTTGAGGCCGCGCCCGGCGAGTACGCCCGCGCCTTCGAGGCCGCCAAGGCCGAACTGCGCGAAGCGGGCTTCGAACTGGACCGTGTGGACGCCCGCGCGGGCGTGATCACGACGCGCCCCAGCGCCTCGGCGGGCTTCTTCACCCCCTGGACCACCCACGAGCAGACGCTCGGGGCGGAATGGGACGGCACGATGAACGCCGAACGGCGGATCGTGACCATCCATTTCAGCGGCGCCGGCGCCCCCGTCGGCGCCTCGGCCGGGTCGTCGCCCGACCTGCGCGAAGCGGGCGGCTCGACCGTTGCGGAGGTGCATGTGGAGGTCCGCCGGCTGTACCGGCCGGGTCGGACCCCGGAGTCCGCGGCGGTCCGATTGACGACGCAGTTCCGCGACCCGGAATGGGAGGCGGCAGGGCTCCAGCCCGCCGTGGTGGGCCCATACGGTTCGGATCCTGATCTGGCGAGGGCGCTGGCCTCCCGGATCGCCCGGCGGGCCGGATCATCGGAACAACCGATCCAAACCCCTTGAGAATGGCCCGATTCTGGTGGAACTTTCCGCCCCGATCGAACGTACATCAGGGTAATGCCCGATCACAGGGGGGCAGAATCAGGGATATTTTGGCCTGGCAGGCCGGTTTGGACGAAACAGGGCAAGGAAAAACCCGCAGGGAGTGGACCAGACGCTCCCCGGATTGAATGATGAAGGTTCCAGCGGCGGGGCCACGTACGCCCCGCTTGTGTTCCCCCGTAAGGGGCTTCCTTTCCATGACTGAAAGGGGCATCGAAGATGACTGGCTTGAATCGTGTGGATGGTGGACGAGTCGCACGCGCTGTCGAGGCGACCGAGTCCGTGTGCATGCTGCCGGCGATCGCGACGCAGGACTGGTGCGACCGGGCGGCTGTCGTTCTTTCCAAACTCTTTGACGGAGCGCCGGTCGGTGTCGCCATTGGCGAGATCGATGCGTCGGGCACGTTCCTCCGGCTCGAGTCGGTCGGCGCCGCGGGCGCGGTCCTCTCGGCGGAGAAGCAGGACGTGATCCGTCGTCGCTTCGAGATGGCGACGAAACTGGGCTGGACGCTCGGCGAGCCCTCGACGTGGAACGGTCCGCTCGCGGCCCGTCTGGCGGACCTGCCGGTTGGTCTCTCCTGGGCGGCTCAGGAGGCCGGTCGTCAGTGGGCGAACATCGGCGTGTCGGAGTTGCTCGTCGGCGCCGCGACGATTTCGCCGCAGCGCCCCGGGCGTGTGGTGATCATCGAGGTCGGGCGCCCCGGCGGCCGGCCCTTCGAGGACGCCGACACGACCACGCTCTCTGGCGTGATGCGTGCGGTCGCCCGTCGGGCGTTCAAGGCCTTCGGTCCGGACCCGATTTCTTCCAACCGCATGCTGACCCCGCGTGAGCAGGAGGTTCTCTCCCGGCTCGCGCTCGGCGAGAGCGTGAAGGAGATCGCCGTCCGTCTCGATCGCAGCCCGCACACGGTGCACGACCACGTCAAGGCGCTGCACCGCAAACTCCAGGCCTCCAGCCGCGGAGCCCTGATCGCCCGTGCGCTCGGCTACCTCTCCGCGGACGGCGCCGCCGCTCCCGGGATCCCCGAGCACAACGGAGGGCGCACCGGCGCCATCGCCTCGGTCGGATGAGTGATCGCACGCAGGCCCCGACAAGCCGCGGAGCCGCATCACTCATCGCACCCGCGATGCGGTAGCATGGCCGCTATGACCGGCGCCCCGGCGCAATTCGGTGAACACACTCGCGCGGCCGAGCCCCAGCGGCTCGGCCGCGTTTTTCGTCAGCACCTCGAGACCACCCGCCTTTTGGGCGTGGACTTCCTCCCGCTGCCCCGAGACGGCGCGACGGGCGGCCCGCCGGCCTGCATGGAGCCGGCTGCGGTGGTGGTCGAGGCCAAGGGCCCGGAGCCTCGGGCGACAGCGGGATTGGAAGCGGAGCGCGAGCGGCGCGCGGCCTTGCTCGCGGCCCTGAAGGCCCGGCACGACGCCGAGTGCCCGCACTGCACCAAGGCCAAAGGGTTCACCCAGACCGTCTTCGGCGAGGGCGATCCGTGCGCCGCGCTGATGTTCGTGGGCGAAGCCCCCGGCGCCGAGGAGGACCGCACCGGCCGCCCGTTCGTCGGACGTGCCGGTCAGAAACTCGACGACATGATCAAGGCCATGGGCCTGCGGCGTGAAGATGTCTTCATCGCCAACGTCCTCAAAGCGCGCCCGCCCGACAACGCCACTCCCACCCCCGAAGAGGCGGAGCGTTGCGGCCCGTACCTCCGGGAGCAGATCGGCATCATCGCCCCGCGCGTGATCGTCACCCTGGGTAAGCCGGCCGCGAACTACCTGCTGGGCAACCGCGACTCGATGTCCAGCATGCGCGGAAGATGGGCAAACTTCGGGGACATCCCCGTGATGCCCACGTTCCACCCGGCGTACCTGCTCCGCGCGTACACGCGCGAGAACCGGGAGAAGGTGTGGTCGGATCTGCAATTGGCGATGACCCGTATCGGTGGGGGGGCCTGACCGCCTGGGTGTTTGCGGATCAGAAAGTCCTCAGAAATTCCCGCGAGGGATCGGTACTTTTTTGCCGAAGGATGCATACGCCCGACGATTGGAGCGTATACTGAGGCAACCGGCCCGCAAGGGCCGCCTCCACATGCCAACCCCCACGAGGCCTGGCGCTCTGCCCTACGGGCGAGCGCTGGGCTTTTTTCATTGGCGCATTTCGGAGCGATCGGCGCAGGCGATGATCGGGCTGTCGATGAGGCGTTCATGACGCCGCAGCGCGGCGCCGCTCAGCGCGGTGGGGACGGGCGAGAAAAGTCCAGCACGGCGTCGTCGGGCAGCGGCGTGAACGCCACGGCGCGCCAACTCTCCACCAGCCCGGTGTCGATCGAGTAGTCCACCTCGAACGTCAGCATGACCTTGTCGCCCACCGTGAGAGGCGCGACATTGAGGCCCGGGCCGATCGGGAACGGCATGACCATCGCGCGCATGCCCGCCGGCGGCTCGCCGTACTTTTCAACGAACGAGGGGATCTCCTCGTGGCGCGCCTGGAGTTCGGGCGCGGGCTCGCCGGGTTGGGGCAGGCGCACGATCTCGGCGCGCACGGAGTACTGGGCCTTATGCACGGTCGGCGCGGGGGGCTTGGCCTTGGCGCAGGCCGGCACGGTCAAAAACAACGCCGCCGCGCAGAACGCGGCGGCGACGGATTGGATGGTCTTGCGTGGCATCGCCGGGACATTAGCCCCGGCCCCGGGCCTTTGGCGTGGGGCCGGATCAGGCCTGACCGAGGTAGCGGGCGACGCTGGCGAGGTCGTTGGCGATCTGGGGGAAGTAGGTCATGCTCCACTTCGCGCCCTTCTCGCAGCGGACGATCTTGGAGGACAGTTCGCGCTTCTCCCAAGGGCGGCCGCCTCGGGAGCGAACGACCAGGCGCTGCATGCGGTCGTGCTGGCCCTTCTTCAGGCCGCGCTTCATGTCCGGGTCCTGGCGCATCAGCCGCTCGATGGTCTGGACGTGGTTCTCGACCAGCGGGCATTCATTGACGACGAGCGTCACGGCGGCGCCGGGCTTGAGGGAGTCGAGGTTGAGGGGCTTGCCCATCGGTCGTTTCCTTCGGGGGAGCATGGACGCCGCGGCGCTGTCGCCCGCGGGTCCGGTGTGATCGGTCGGGAGAGTTCCCACCCTGCCCTTCGTGGGCGCGGGGGCGCCGGATCGGAGGGGGCGGAAGTGTACCAGCGGGGGTGGAGGAATCCAGTCAGGGCGTTTCGGGGGGTTCGGGGCCCGAAATCCGGCGTGGTCGGCCCCTACAGTACGCCCATGACCGACACGAACCCCCAGCCCTCGCCCCAGGGCCGCCACATCGCCACCTTCGACCCCTCCGCCCCTCACCAGCAGCGCCCGCGCCTCCGGCCCATCCGGGGCTTCGGTTTCATGCAGGAGGGCAAGCCGGTTCTGGGCCTGGCCGACGCCCGCCAGATCTCGGAGAAGGTGGTCTTCACGACCCCGGCCGCACAGGCGATCCTGCCGTTCCTCACCGGCGAGCACGACCTGGACGTGATCGTCGCGAAGGTCAACGAGGCCGTGAAGGACAAGGTGAAGGAGCCGCTGGGCCGGAACGTGCTGGAGGTGTTCGTGGCGCAGTTGGACGACGCAGCGCTGATCGAGGGCCCGAACTTCGAGGCGCTGCTGAAGAAGGTCCGCGAGGACTTCGACTCGCAGTCGATCCTGCCGCCGTCGGTGACGGCGAACTTCGCCGACGCGCTGGTGCAGCAGGAGTTCGGCGAGGGCACGACGGAGGAGCAGAAGGCCGAGCACGGCGCGCGCAAACTCCGAGCGATCTTCGACGAGTGGATCAAGCAGTCGCTGGACAAGGCGCCGGACCCGTCGTTCGACGCGCTGCCCCGCGCCATCGTGGCGCCGCACCTGGATTACGGGCGCGGCTGGATGAACTACGCCCACGCGTACGGGCGGATGCGGGTGGTCGATCCGCCGGACCGGGTGATCATCCTGGGCACGAACCATTTCGGTTCGGGCACGGGCGTGACGGGCTCGGACAAGGGCTACCAGACGCCGCTGGGCACGTCGCCGCTGGACGAGGCGTTCGTCGCTTCGCTCAAGAAGAACCTCGGCGCCGACTATTCCGAGCGTCTGTTCCGCGACCGCTACGACCACGAGCGCGAGCACTCGATCGAACTGCACGTGGCGTGGGTGCAGCACGTGTTCGGGCCCGGGCCCGGCGCGGAGGACCGGCCCAACGTGCCCGTGTTCGCGGCTCTGGTGCACGACCCGGTGGTCCGGGGCGGCGACTCCTACGACGGTTCGGGCCTGTCCATCCAGCCGTTCATCGACGCGCTCCGCGCGACGATCGACCAGGCGGGCGGGCGCACGCTGGTGGTCGCTTCCGCGGACCTGAGCCACGTCGGCCCGCAGTTTGGCGACCGCGTCGCGCTGCACGGCGAGGAGAGCGAGAACCCGCAGGGCGTTGAGGCGCGGAACAAGGCGATCCACCACGACCGCGCGATGCTGGAGATGGTGCGCCAGAACAAGCCCGACGACCTGGTCGCGGCGATGGCCTGGCAGAAGAACCCCACGCGCTGGTGCAGCGTGGGGAACCTGGTGGCGACGCTCAAGACGGTGCAGCCGGACGAGGTGCGCCTGCTGCACTACGCGGCCGCGATGGACCCTCAGGGCATGGGCATGGTTTCGTCCTGCGCCGCGGCGATGTTCTGAACCGCTGATGAGTGGAGCGGGCGGCCTGCCCGCTTGGCCCCTTGAACCACCGCACGCCGCAATCCCGACTCGATGCTCTGCGGGGCTTCCGCACACGCCCGGAGCGCGACGCGTCGATGGGGGCGATCTTTGACGCCACGGCGAAGTCGCTGGAGCGCACGCGCAGGCGGCTGTCGGGCGCGGGGGGCGCGTGGGAGGCGGTGTGCCCGCCGGAGTTGGCCGACAAGGTGCGCGTGGATGGTTTGAGCCGCGGCGTGCTGACGCTGCGCGTCCCCGACAGCGCGGCGTCGTTTGAACTGGATCGGCGCCTGCGCGAGGGGTTGGAGGCGGCGCTGATCGCGCAGTCTCGTGCGCCGGTGCGGAGAGTGAAGGTTGTGGTGGGGGGGTGATGCAATATGGGCCGCGTCCGTTGCGTTGACGCGACGCGCGGCATCGACGCTCTGCAGCCGCGGAGCGGCGCGATAGCCCCGGAGGGGCGGCCATGCGCTCCACCCGCATCGCCGTGATGCCGCCTCTCCGCGGCTTCAGCAACAACGTGCCTCGCACCCCGGCCTCATGGCCGGGGCTACTCAAGGCCACCGCTCCGCGGATGCGGGCAGAACGCCCGTCGCGACGTTTGCGACATGCGAATAGCGACGCTCCAGATCGCAGAACAGCCGCGATTCCTCGGCGTATAGATCATCGGCCCTCATCTCGCCGATAGAACCCCAGCGATGCCCGCCACCCCGAACACCTCGCTCCCCCCCGAACTGGCCGCGCACATGCAGGCCATCAAGGCCCGCGCCGCCGAGTACGGGCTGGACTTCTTCGAGGTCATCTTCGAGGTTCTGGACTTCGAGACCATGAACCGTCTCGCGGCCTACGGCGGGTTCCCCGTCCGCTACCCGCACTGGCGCTGGGGCATGGAGTACGAAAAACTCCGGAAGCGCGACGCCTACGGCCTGGGGCGCATCTACGAGATGGTCATCAACAACGACCCCTGCTACGCCTATCTCCAGGAATCCAACGCCGTCGTCGATCAGAAGTTGGTGATGGCCCACGTCTACGGCCACTCGGACTTCTTCAAGTGCAACCTCTGGTTCTCCCGCACCGATCGGCGGATGATGGACGAGATGGCCAACCACGCCACGCGCGTGCGCCGGCACATCGAGCGGCACGGCGCCGAGACGGTCGAGCGTTTCCTCGACGCGTGCCTGTCCATCGAGCATCTGATCGATCCGCACTCGCCCTTCGTCCGGCGCGACCCCGCGCGCGGCGCGCCGGCGGGCGACGAGGAGGACGGCCCGGGGTTCGTGCCCGAGCGTCTGCCGGCCAAGGCCTACATGGATCCTTTCATCAACCCGCAGGGGGCGATGGACGCGCAGCGGCGCGCCCATGAGGAAAAGGTGGCCGCGGAGAAGGACCGCTTCCCCGTGCGCCCGACGCGCGACGTGCTGCTGTTCCTGCTTCGCCACGCGCCGCTGGCGCCGTGGCAGCAGGACGTGCTGAGCATCGTGCGGGACGAGGCGTATTACTTCGCCCCGCAGGGCATGACCAAGATCATGAACGAGGGCTGGGCCTCGTACTGGCACACGAAACTCATGACCCGGCACTTCCTCGAGGCCTCGGAGATCGTGGACTACGCCGACAAGCACTCGGGCGTGGTGTTCACGCCGCCGGGGGGGTTCAACCCGTACAAACTGGGCATCGAACTGTTCAAGGACATCGAGCGGCGCTGGGACCGTGGCCAGCACGGCGCGCGGTGGGAGACGCTCGAGTCGCTGGGCGCGCGCGAGGGCTTCGACGACCGGTCGGGCAAGGGGCGCGAGAAGATCTTCGAGGTGCGGCGCATCTACAACGACGTGTCGTTCATCGACGAGTTCCTGACCGAGGAGTTCGCCGATCGGCACCAACTCTTCCAGAGCCGCGCCGATCCGTCCGGCGGGCCGGCGCGGATCGCCTCGCGCGACTTCCAGCAGGTCAAGCGCACGCTGCTGGGGCGGCTGACGAACATGGGTCAGCCGTTCATCTACGTCGTGGACGCCAACTACCTCAACCGGGGCGAACTGTACCTCGCGCACCAGTGGAGCGGCATGGAGGTGGATGTCTCCAAGGCGATGGAGACGCTGCGCAACCTTCGGATCCTCTGGGGGCGGCCGGTGCGGCTGCAGGCCAGGGTCGAGGACGAGCAGTGGCTGTTCTCCGTCCACAAACCCGACGACCCGCCCAAGCGCGAGAAGATCGGCGCGGAGACCCCGCGCCCGGCGCACCAGTTGGAATGACGGGCGGGGTCAGGCGTGCAGGGCGGCGCGAGGTCGGAGACCCCGCCTTGCCGGTCGGGGCTCCAAGCGGAATCCCGTCCTTTCCGGTCGGGGCTCCGAGGGGATAGGATTTCGCCATGAGTTGCTGCCCCGGACCCAAGCACGGCCGCGAGTTTGACTGCGATCGAGAGGCGCCCTCCGACGTGGACATGGATCGTTTCGGCGGTGACGACGACGACCAGTGGAGCGACTACGACGACGAGGCGTTCGACGAGGGCGAGGGCCGCTGGGACGGCGCGCGATCGAAGAAGACGCTGATCGCCGTGGGCGCGGGGCTCGCGGCCGCGGCGATCGCGCTGTGGTTTGTGACCTGACCTTGGGGCGTCCGCGGGATCGGCGGCTGCTCAGTACCGTCGCAGCACGCCGACGACGATGCCCTGGATCTTGCAGTCCTTCACGCGGATCGGCTCGAACGCCGCGTTGGCGGGCTGGAGGCGGATGTGGTCCGACTCCTTGAAGAAGGTCTTGAGGGTGGTCTGGCCGTCGGGCAGGAGCGCCACGACGCGGTCGCCGTTGCGGGCGGTTTCGGTGCGTTCGATGATCACGAAGTCGCCGTCGAAGATGCCCTCGTCCTTCATGGAGTCGCCCTCGACGCGGAGGGCGAAGGCGCCCCCGCCTCCGCCGGCGCCTGGGGCGCCCGAGAAGCGCCCCGTCCGCGGCGCGAACAGGTCGCGCACGTCGAGTTCTTCGCGGTCCTCGAGTTTCTCGATGGGATAGCCCGCGGCGATCTTGCCCACGAGCGGGAACTTCATGGGACGGTCTTCGTCGGGGACGGCGATGCCGTCAGCGATGGACAAAGAGCGTGCCTTGTTGGCCTCGCGGACGAGCGCGCCCTTCTTGATGAGCGCCTCCACGTGCTCGAAGACCGTGACCTTGCTCACGTTGAGTTGATCCGCCAACTCCTGCATCGTCGGCGAGTAGCCGTGGCGAACCCGGCTGTCGCGGATCAACTGCAGAATCTTGAGTTGCTTGGGCGTGAGGTTCATCGAAGCGATCCTCCCGAGGATTCAGGGTGAACGAGAAACCCGCCTGGCGTCCGCCGCCAGGGCCCCGGAACGGGTCCAGCCACGCCCGGGCGTCGCCGTCGGCGACCGTGGCCGCGGTCTGCAGCGTCCCGCCCACCTCGGCCATGGCATGACGGACGCCGCTGAGGACGCAGCGGACCGCGAAGTCCATGTCGTCGTCGTCGAAGAACCGCATGCGCGCCACCCGTTCCGATCGGTCGGAACCGCCGGTGTGTGAGCCCCCGGCGGCGCGGGTGCTCGGGCGTGGGTCCCGTCAGGCCAGTGTGGCACC
>JACVCK010000213.1 GCA_016742055.1 Phycisphaerales bacterium | reverse complement strand
CATCCCCGGAAGGGCTCGTACCTGCTGCTGGGCGCTGTGGTGACGACGCTCGACGCCGCGCCCCCGGGAGGGCAGGACGCCGTCGCGGACCACTGCGGCGCCTGCACGCGCTGCATCGACGCGTGCCCGACGGGCGCGATCGCGCCGTACAGTGTGGATGCCTCGCGCTGCATCTCTTATCTGACGATCGAGAAGCGCGGGGAGCTGCCCGAGGCGCTGCGTGACAAACTCAGCGGCTGGCTCTACGGCTGCGACATCTGCCAGGAAGTCTGCCCGCACAACTCGCCGCGCCCCACGCCCAACGAAGACATCGTGCGATCCGAGTACGCGCACCGCTTCGTGGCGTTGAACCTCGACGAAGTACAGCGCTGGACGGCGGAGGACCGGGCGCGGGCGCTCAAGGGCTCATCGATGAAGCGGGCGACGCTGGAGATGATGAAGCGGAACGTGGAGGCGATCACATCCCCCGCGCCAGCGCAAAGAGTTCATCCACCATCGCCCAGTTGACCACGTTCAGCCACGACTTTACGTAGTCCGCCCGCTTGTTCTGGTACTTCAGGTAGTACGCGTGCTCCCACACATCGACGCCCAGCAGCGGCGCGGCGCCGGTCATGTACAGGTTCTGCTGCTTCTCCATCTGCGTGACGATCAACCGCCCCGCGACGAAGTCGTACATCAGCCACGCCCAGCCGGAGCCCTCGACCGCGTTGGCCGCGGCCTGGAAGTGGCTCAGGAATCGCTCGAACGATCCGAAGTCGCGGCCGATGTGGGCGGCGAGGTCGAGCGACGGCGCCTTGCCGCGCATCGCTTCGGGGGCCAGGGTCAGCCAGAAGAGGGAGTGGTTGACGTGCCCGCCGCCGTGGAAGGCGACTTCGCGCGACCAGTGCTTGATCAGCGCGGCGTCGCCGGAGCCGTCGCGGATCTTGGCCAGTTCGCTCAGGGCCTTGTTGAGCCCCGCGACGTACGAGGCGTGGTGGCGGGAGTGGTGGATCTCCATGGTCGCGGCGTCGATGTGGGGCTCGAGCGCGTCGTAGGCGTAGCGGAGTTTGGGCAGGACGTACTGCTTGGCGTTGGCGTCCCAGCCGAGCATCTCGGCGGTGAGGTGGCCGCGGCCTCCGGTGGCGAGGCCGTCCGGCGAGGGAGGCCGCGCCTCTTGTGCCAGTGCGCTCGACGCGACTGCGCCGAGGCCGAGCGCAGAGAGCGCGGCGAGGGCGTCGCGCCGGCTTAAGGCTCCACCATCCGTGACGGGCGATCGGGCGGGCTTGACGGCAGGGGGTATGGCGTTGATGTCCATGACTCCATCATATCGCGCTGGGCGTCACGATTCAGGGAGGACATGGAACGACACCCGGATGATGGCTCGCGGGCGAGATTTCCGGATGGAGATGTGACGGGCGGATCGTTCGCTTCGTCGGCAGCCCGCTCAGCGGGGACTCGTGCAGATCGAGAAAAGGAGAATCGACCATGTTGCATCCACGAACAACCGCCGCTTCGATCGCGGTGTGCCTTTCGCTCGCTGGCGGGGCATCGGCGCAGACGTGCATCACACGGGTGGACCTCGGCATCCCCCCGCCATCTACACAGTCGCTTCTCGGCGTCTACGACGCGGAGCGGGAGCGAACGATCGCGTTGCACGGCCAGGCCATGGGCGGGATGATCGGAACCTGGGAGTTGAACGGCGCGGGCTGGCAGCAGGTCGCGACGCCAATCGCGCCGCCCACTCAGTCGGTCACATTGGCGGGCGGCTTCGCCTTCGACAGGCGGCGGGACGTCGGCGTGTACTGCACGTCCGGCGAGTTGTGGACGTATGACGGCGCCGCATGGACGCAGAGGGTCGCGTGGCAGCCGTCCAGCCTGGCGCACGGCGGCCTGGCCGCGGCATACGATGAGTTGCGCGACAAGGTCGTGTTCTTCGGCGGAACGCCGCTGGGCGGCTCGCCCGTGAACAGCACGTGGGAGTGGAACGGAGCGGAGCTGGTGGAGCGGTTCCCCGAGAATTCGCCGCCGGCGCGTCGGTTGCACTCGATGACCTATGACCCCATCCGCCAGCGTGTCATCATGTTCGGCGGTCAGGCTGGCTCGCAGTTCTTCAACGATCTCTGGGAGTTCGACGGTCAGAACTGGACGCAGGTCAATGAGACGCAGCCCTGGCCGAGCGCCCGCTTCGGCGCCCGCATGGCGGCGGATCGTCGCCGCGGCAAAGTTGTTCTCTACGGCGGCGATCTGGAAGGCTCAGACAATACGCCGGACTTCTGGGAATGGGATGGGGCCGGCTGGCAGGAGCGCAGCATCGGCAATGGGGCGATGAGCATCGCGGTGCACGGCTTGCTTGTGTTCGACGAGAGGGCCGGGCAGGTGACGATCGTCGCCGAGGGCGCGACATGGTCGCTCGCGGCGCCTCCTCTGCCCGCGGTGACCGGCCCGCAGTCCGTGACCGTGCAGCCCGGCCAGGGCGCGGCGCTTTCGGTGACCTCCAACGATTCCCGGGCGCTGACTTATCAGTGGCGGAGGAACGGCCAGCTCATCCCCGGCCAGACCTTTTCCGCGCTGCTCTTCGTGAGCCCCAGTGAGAGCGCCCAGGGCGTGTACGACTGCATCGTGGGCTTGGCTGATCAACCCAACGGATGCGTCGAGGTCATCGCTGGTCCGGCGCTGCTGACCGTGGCGCCGGCGTGCCCGCAAGATCTCGACGGCGACGGGACGGTGAACTTCGCCGACTTGAATCTGGTGCTCGGCGTGTTCAATACTGGTTGTCAACCCTGAGGCGGGTAGTCCTCGGGGAAGTCGTCTGTGACAGCGCCTGAGGCCGCCGGCGAGCGTCGCCGGCGGCTCTTCGCGCGATGTCGCTCCGACTTACGGCGGCGTCGCGGCGTTCAGTTCCGCGAGCCGGGCGCGGAGCGCGTCCGCCGTCTCCGTTCGGCCGACCTTCTCAGCGGCCACCGCCGTCGACTCCAGCGCGCCGCTGACAGTCGGCGTCACGCGCCCGGTGAAGGCCAGCATCTTCGGCGCCGCTTGGTCCAGAACCGCGCGGACTTCGTCCGAGCGGTCCTGCGAGAGCACGGCGCCGGTCAGAAGCGCCCAAGTCGAGAGCGCATTGGGATGAGCGTCGCCCTGCGGGTTCGCCGCGTGGATCGCCAGTGAGCGGCGCGCGCCCCGCTCGGCCTCCTCGAATCGTTTCAGTCGGAATTGGATCTCGGCCTGGTTATGGAGGACGCTCGTAAGGCGCGGGTGCGTCTCGCCGAGAGACTTTGTCAGGATGCGAATCGCCTCTTCCAGCAGAGGCAGCGCCTCCTCGTACGCCTCCCGGTGCTTGTAGCACGCCGAAAGACTCGAAAGGGTGTAGGCCACCTCGGGGTGATCGGGCCCGAGCACGCGCCGGCGGAGATCGACTACTTCCGCGAACAGAACCTCCGCCCCCGCGCGATCGCCCTTGTAATAACGGATGACCGCAAGATTGTTGACGGCGTTGATGACGACCGGATGATCCGAGGGGTACAGGCGCCGGCGCATTTCGAGCGACTCGACGAACATCGGCTCGGCGCGGTCGTAGTCGCCCTGATCCTGATAGAGCGAGGCGAGGTTGTTCAGCGTGCGGGCGATGGTGGTGTGGTCGCCGGGGTAGATCTGCCGCTGCGCCGCGAGCGCCCGGAGGTACAGCGGCTCGGCCTCCGCGAAGCGCCGGGTGTCGTGGTAGAGGGAGCCCAGGTTGTTGGCGGTGGAGGCGGTGTAGGCGTGGCTCTCGCCGTGCACCGCGGCGCGCATCTCCAGCGCCTCCCGCAGCAGGGGCTCGCTCTCC
>JACVCK010000009.1 GCA_016742055.1 Phycisphaerales bacterium | reverse complement strand
GTGCAGCGGCTGAAGGCAGAGCACGGCATCACGCCGGGCCTCGCGGTGGTGATCGTGGGTCATGATCCGGGCAGCCAGATCTATGTGTCGCAGAAGGCCAAGCAGACCGTCGAGCTCGGCATGCACTCGGAGAAGTACGAGCTGCCGGACGATACGCCCGAGGCAGAGGTGCTGGCGCTGGTGGAAAAGCTGAACGCGGACCCGGCGATCCATGGCATTCTGGTGCAGTTGCCGGTGCCCAGGCAGATCGACCCGAACAAGATCATCGCGACGATCTCGCCCGACAAGGACGTGGACTGCTTCACGCCGGCCAGCGTCGGAAAGCTGCAGATCGGCCTGCCGGGCCCGGTGAGCTGCACGCCGCTCGGCTGCCTGATGCTGCTGCGCGACACGCTCGGCTCGCTCGCAGGGCTCAATGCGGTGATCGTCGGGCGCTCCAACATCGTCGGCAAACCCATCGCCGTCCTGCTCATGCGCCACGACGCCACCGTCGTCTCCTGCAACAAGCACACCGAAGATCTGCCTTCGCTCACCCGCCGGGCGGACGTGCTGGTCGCGGCGGCGGGGGTTCCGGGGCTCATCAGGGCCGACATGGTCAAGCCCGGCGCCGTGGTGGTCGACGTCGGCACCACCCGCGTCGTCGGGCCGGACGGCAAGGGCCGCACCGTGGGCGACGTGGCCTTCGAAGACGTGCGCCAGGTGGCCGGCTGGGTGAGCCCCGTGCCCGGGGGCGTCGGACCGATGACCATCGCCATGCTCCTCGAAAACGTGGTGGCGGCGTCGGAGCGGTGACCCACGCCGACCGAACGGCCCCCTTCCGCCCTTTGACCCGGAGCCCCCGGCGTGCTTGAATAGCCCGGACCAGACGAACGGAGCGCCCATGCTGCAATTGGCGATCGGTATGCCTCAGGGTTGGGAATGGCTGATCATCTTCGCCATCATGCTGCTGCTGTTCGGCAAGCGGCTGCCCGAGGTGGGGCGCAGTCTCGGCAAGGGCATCACCGAGTTCCGCAAGGGCGTCAAGAGCGTCTACGACGAAGTGGACGGCGACCCCACCAAGCCCCGTCCCGCCTCGCCCGCGTCCGATCCGCGCTCGCTCCCGCAGCAGGGCCCCGGTATCGCACCGGCCGCTCCGGCGACGTCCGAATCGGCGCAGGCCTGACCCTCAGACCCCCGCTCCATCGTTCAGCATCGCATCGAGCGCGTCCGCCCCGTCGGCGGCGATGTGCGCGATGACCGCGCCCGGCCCCTCCACCTTGGAGCCCGCCGCCACGTCGGCATTGTGCAGCAGCGTCTCGGCGTGCAACCGGCCTTCCAGCACGTCCCGCGCCCGCCAGAGGTCCAGAAAGACGTGGATCGCCCATGGACGGTTGGTGGCGTTGTCGGGCTGGATGTGTTCGATGTGCCAGTCCGCGGCGTCCAGCGAGCGGGCGATCAGTTCGGGACGGCCACGCGTCCGTCCGAGCCACCAGAGCGCGTGGATGCACGCCAGATCGGCCTCCGTCCAGGCCTCGATCGTTCGGTAGGCGGCGCGGGGAGCGATAGGGGCCCTGCCCGCTCGGGGATCGACGTCAATCGGCCACGCCCCGTCCAGCAGGGCCCGCCAAAGCGCCAGGTCCGGCGCCGGGTTCTCGGGCGCCGGCTCCGCTCCGCCCGCCCGTCGCCAGGCCAGAAAAAGGGGATCGGCGCTGAAGCGCCCCGCGCCCGGCGGCGACGAAACCGGACCGGCTCGGGCCAGCCAGATCTCGCCCCGCCGCCTCAGGCGGTCCCGCCACGCCTCCAACTCGCCGAATCCCGGCCCTGACACGAGGGGGCTCTCCTTGATCTTGAAGTTCGAGAAATGAACGGTCTGGACGCACGCCCGACCCGGTTTATAGTCAGTTCATGCCCCGCGTCGGCCAGCGCCCTGTGGCCCGTCCGGACCGGCTGCGAACGCGCCGATGCCTGTCCTGCGGCTACGCCGGGCCGGAACTGCAGGGCGATCGGGGGCGCATCACCTTCCGCTGCCCCGCGTGCGCCGAAGACCTGTACGCGCGCCCAGCACGCTCCTACGCCGAGATGGAAGGCCTGGACCTGCTGCTCGAACCACCGGGCGCCGCACGCCCCGCATGGCGCGCCCGAATGCGAGCGGTTCGGTCCGGCCTGATCGCGGCGAAGCGCCACTGGCTCACGCAGACGCTCTCGCAGACCTTCGTCATGACCGCGACGCTCGCGCTGCTGGCGCTGGTGATCGTGCTGGCGGGCGAGTTCGCCGCGGCGAACTGATCCAAGTCGCGCGGTATGCTGGTCGTCCCTCCGGCCGCGCCGTGCGCCGGGGTGCGAACTCGACCATCGGAGCGCCCGCCATGTCCATCGACGCCGTCCTGTCCATGCTCAAGAGCCGCGAGAAGGACTCGGTCGGCCGTTTGATGGAGTGGCTGCGGATCCCGAGCGTCAGCACCGACCCGAAGCACGCGGGCGACTGCCGCAAGGCCGCGGAGTGGTGCGCCGAGCAACTCCGTCTCGCCGGCCTGAAGCCCGAAGTGCGCGAGACCGGCTCGAAGGAGCGCCCGGGTCATCCCATCGTGTTCGCGCACCACCCGGGCCCGGCGGGCTACAAGGGCCCGCACGTGCTGTTCTACGGGCACTACGACGTGCAGCCGCCCGATCCGCTCGACCTCTGGGAATCGCCGCCTTTCGAGCCGGTCCTCAAGCCCGCAAAGCCCGGCGGCCCGGGCGAGCGCGTGGTGGCGCGCGGCGCCGTGGACGACAAGGGCCAGGTCAGCACGTTCCTGGAGGCGGTCCGCGCCTGGAAGGACGCTGCGGGCGGCGTGCCCATCGCGCTCACCGTGATGATCGAGGGCGAAGAAGAGTCCGGCAGCGTCAACCTTGAGAACTTCATCAAGGCGCACAAGGACGAACTCGCCCGCGCCGACGTGTGCGTGATCAGCGACACGGGCATGCCCGCGGCCGACTGGCCCGCAATCACCTACGGCATGCGCGGTCTGGCGTACTGCGAGGTCGTGCTGCACGCGGCCGATCAGGACCTGCACTCGGGCCTCTGGGGCGGAAAGGTCCCCAACCCAATCAACGAACTCTGCCGCGTGCTTGCGCAACTGTGGGACGCCGATCGGCGCGTCACGCTGCCGGGCTTCTACGACCGCGTGCTCGAAACCACGGAGGAGGAGCGCGCCCAGTGGCGGCGCCTGAACCTCGACCCCGCCGCGGCCCTGAAGAAGATCGGCCTGCCGCCGGAAGCGAGCATCGGAGAGCAGGGCTGGACCTTCATCGAGCGCGAATGGGCGCGTCCGACGTGCGACATCAACGGCATTTATGGCGGGTATCAAGGCCCCGGCGCCAAGACCGTCATCGGCGCCAAGGCCGGCGCGAAGGTGTCGTTCCGCCTCGTGGCCGATCAGGACCCCATGGAGGTCGGCCGCGCCTTCGAGAAGTGGCTGCGCGAGCGCACGCCCCCCGGCTGCCGCTGGGAGTTCCACCAGCACAGCGGCGGGCCCCCGGGCAACGTGCCCATCGACTGCCCGTTCCTGCAGGCCGCGATTCGCGCGCTCAAGAGGGCCAACCCCGGCGGCAAGGACCCCGTGCTCATCAAGTCGGGCGGCTCGATTCCCGTGGTCGGGATGATCAAGACGCTGTTGAAACTCGACACCGTGCTCATGGGTTTCGGGCTGGAGGACGACCGCGTCCATTCGCCCAATGAGAAGTTCGAACTGGCCTGCTTCAACCTCGGCGCCAGGGCGCACGCCAATCTGATCGCGGAGTTCGCGTCGGCGACATCGAAGTACTGATCGGGCTCATGCGGCGTCGCGCCACTCGCCGGGCCCGGCCACGCCCGCCGGGCGCTCCACCTGGTCGCCCTCGCCCCGACGCAGGGCCTCGATCCAGCGGTTGTAGTCCTGGCGGAGCCGGTGCGTCCGGACCTGGAGCATGTGCTCCTGCGTGTCGCGCTGCAGCCGGCAGCCCAGCGCGTGCAGGGCCGCGAGCGCGACGGCGCCGAAGATCAGGGCCAGCGCCACCCAGGCGCCCGTGGGGATCGATGCCATACCCGTGCCATCGGACGGAAGGTCGGGCCCCTTAACCCGCTACCATCGGGCCGTGCAGACCCACGGGGCCTTGGCAGGTCTGTGGAAGTGGCTCCGCCCCCTTCGGGCGTGGCTGTGGGCATTGGCGATGCTCGGCGCCGCCCCGGGCGCCGCCGCCCAGCAGGCCGCACCGACGGTGGGGGCCCCGTCCGAAGTGGCGGTCGCGGTGGATTACTTCGGCGCCGCGAACGTCGCGCGCCCGGGCGAGTGGACGGGCGTCCGACTGCGCCTGACCGATTCGTCGGACCGCGCGCGCAACGCCCTGGTGCGCCTGGGGCACCCGAACCTGGACCCCGACGGCGACGCGGCCCAAGTGCAGCGCGAAGTGACGCTCAACCCGGGCGTTGCGCAGTCGGTGTGGCTGTACTTCCGTTCCCCCTGGACGCTCGATCCCGCGTCCCCGTTCACCGTCACCATCACCGAAGCGGACAACGCCGAGAGCGCCTCCGCCGCCGGGGGCGGCCGGCAGATCGGCTCGGCGCGCATCGCGCCCGGGGGCGGCAGCGTGATCAGCCCGGCGCACGGCCTGATGGGCGTGATCGGTCGAGCCCCCGCAGCGGGGCTCACCGCGTACTCCATCCGCGCCGAGCAGACAAACCACTCCGGAACCTCGCACGAACTCGTCGAAGTGATCACCGGCGTCGTCCCGGCCGATCTGCCGGACCGCTGGATGGGGCTGCGCCAGTTTGAGGCCCTCGTGTGGCTCGAGGGCGACCCCTCCACCCTCAGCGACGCTCAGGCGCGGGCGATCCGGGAATGGGTGATGCGCGGCGGGCACCTCATCGTCTCCGTGCCCTCCATCGGGCAGGCGTGGGCGAGCCCGCGCAACAACCCGCTCTTCGGAATCCTCCCCGCCGTGTGGTTCGACCGCGTTGAAGGCCTGGACCTGCGGACGCTCGGGCCCCTTCTCTCGCCGCGCCTTCCGCCCGGGGCGCCGATGATCGGCGCTGTCCACGCTCTGCGGCCCAACGACGACGCCCTCGTTTCCGACGCCGCGGTCATCCTCGCCTCGCCCGACGGCAAGCCGCTTGTGGTCCGGCGTCTGCTGGGCGCGGGGGCGACGACGCTGATCGGCGTGGACCTGTCCGACCTGGCCCTCGGCGCCCGCGTGGACCCGCAGTTGTTCTGGCACCGCGTGACCGGCAAGCGCTTCGACGTGCTCACGCACGAGGAGATGCGCGCCCTCCGCGATTCGCCCAAACGCGCCGACTTCCGCATGCGCGAACCCGCCTGGCTCGACATCGACATCCCCGCCCAGATCGTCAAGGAAGGGCGAGCGAGCGTCGGCGTTCTTCTGGGGCTCTTTGTCTTCGCGACCTACCTGCTGCTCGCCGGGCCCATCGGCTTCGCCGCGCTCAAACGACGCAAGCAGACCCACCACGCATGGCTCGCCTTCGTCGCCGTCGCGGGGCTGTTCACCATGGTCGCATGGGGCGGCGCCACCGCTCTGCGCCCCACCCGCGCTGAGATCCAGCACCTCACCGTCCTCAACCACGTCTACGGCCAGCCGGTGCAGTCCGCCAGCGTGTGGTTCGCGGCGCTGCTGCCCGGCTACGACGACCGCACGCTCAGCGTCGGCGAGCCGGGCGAGGACGCCCAGTGGGTTCAGGCGCTCTTCCCCTGGGAGGACCCCTCCACGACCGTTCGCCGCCGCTTCCCCGACGCGCGACCGTACGCCATCGACGCCCGTTCGCCAGACTCGATCACGCTGCCGGCGCGATCGACCGTCAAGCAGATGCGCGCCGAATGGCTCGGCGGACCCCGCTGGAGCATGCCCACCCCGCTCGACGGCGCCATCACGCTCGCCGAGGGCGCCGACCGCACGCAGGTCGTCGGGCGGCTGGCGCACGGCCTGCCGGGGCCACTGCGCAACGTGCGGCTCGTGCTCGTGCGCCGCCAGAAGCCCCTGATGGCGACGCTCGGTGAGAACGGACCGACCCTGTCGATCACCTCCGCATGGAGTCTGACGGGCGTGTGGGCCCCGGGCGAGGCTTTGGACCTCTCCACCCTCGGGGGCGCGAGCCAGGGCGACGCCTACTTCGAGCGTCTGGCGACCGACGGCCGACTCCGCAGCGCCGCGGGCGAGACCAGGCCCGACACCGTCTCCGCCGGCTCGCGCTTCGAGGCGCTGACGTTCTACAGCGCCCTGCGTCAGCCCGACTATTTCTCGCGCTCGATCACGCAGCAGCCCATGCTCCAGCGGCGCGAGATGCACGGGCTCGATCTCTCGTTCTGGTTCACGCAGCCGGCGTTCATCATCGTCGGCGAACTCGAAGACGCCCCCAGCCCCGCGCCCCTCCGGATCGACGGCGAGCCCGCGCCCACCAAGGGCCGGACCCTCGTGCGATGGATCTACCCTCTGAACGCATCTCCCCCCGCGCCGTTCGAGCGCTGAACGCCCGACGCAGGGCGCGAAGGACTCCAAACCGATGGCGATGATCGAGACCATCAACCTCACCAAGCGCTACGGCGACCTCGTCGCCCTTAACAGTCTCAACCTCGCCGTCAACGAGGGCGACTGCTTCGGGTTCATCGGCCCCAACGGCGCCGGCAAGACCACCACGATCAAGATCCTCGCCACGCTGCTCAAGCCCTCCTCCGGGCAGGCCATGATCAACGGCCTCACCGTCGGCTACCAGAACCGGCTCATCCGGCCCCTCATCGGCTACGTCCCAGACTTCATGGGCGCCTACGAGGACATGGTCGTCGCCGAGTACCTCGAGTTCTTCGCCTCCTGCTACGGCATCTTCGGCGAGCAGCGCAAACGCGTCGTCGCCGACGTCCTCGAACTCACCGACCTGGGCTACAAGGCCACCGCCGAGGTCAACTCGCTCTCGCGCGGCATGCAGCAGCGCCTGTCCATCGCCCGCGTGCTCCTGCACGATCCCAAGGCCCTGCTCATGGACGAGCCCGCCTCGGGCCTCGACCCCCGCGCCCGCATCGAGATCCGCGAACTGCTCAAGGAACTCAAGCGGATGGGCAAGACCATCATCATCTCGAGCCACATCCTCAAGGAACTCGCCGAACTCTGCAACGTCGTCGGCATCATCGAGCGCGGTGAACTCATCTTCAGCGGCTCCGTCCGCGACGCCATGCAGCGCGTGAGAATGGGCAAGACTCTCAGCGTCCGTCTGGCCGACCGCACCAAGGAGGCCGCGGCCCTCCTCCAGCGCACTCCGGGCGTCGCCCGCATCGCCGTCGTGGACTCCGACCACGGCCCGCAGATCAACGTCACCCTCGACGACGCCGCCCCCGGCGACCCCAGCGACTTCCCCAGCCGCCTGGTCAACGCCGGGTTCCGCGTGACCCACTTCGCAGAGGAGCAGGTGGACCTCGAGACGGTGTTCATGCGCCTCACGAGGGGCCTCGTCCAGTAGGACCGCCACCGCCCCCGGGCGGGCCGGTACCATCAGCCACACGGTCCGGCGTTCGCCGGCCAAGCCAGGAGACCAACCCCATGCGTCGGATGTTCCATCGGATCGCGCTCGGCGGGCTGGGTCTGAGCGTCGCGGCCGCGCTGGCCGCCGCCGGCCCCCTGCAGTACCCCAAGTCCCGCACCGTCGAGCACGTGGACGAGTACCACGGCCAGCACGTGCAGGACCCGTTCCGCTGGCTCGAGGACGACGCGCGCGTCTCGACGGACGTCTCCGGCTGGGTGGAGGCGCAGAACGAGGTGACCTTCGCGTACCTCGCCTCCATCCCCGAGCGCGAGGCGATCAAGGACCGACTCACCAAACTCTGGAACTACGAGCGCTACTCCTCGCCGTTCAAACGCGGCGAGCGCTACTTCTTCTATAAGAACGACGGCCTGCAGAACCAGTCCGTCCTTTTCGTGGCCGACGCGCTCGATGGCGAGCCCCGCGTCCTGCTCGATCCCAACACCCTCACCGCCGACGGCACCGTCGCGCTCAGCGGCGTGTCCATCCGGGACGACGGCCGCCTGATGGCCTACGGCCTCGCGACCGCCGGCTCGGACTGGAACGAGTGGCGCGTCCGCGACATCGACACCGGCAAGGACCTGCCCGACGTGGTCCGCTGGGTGAAGTTCTCCGGCGCGTCCTGGACCAAGGACGGCAAGGGCTTCTTCTACAGCCGCTTCGACGCCCCTGCGGAGGGCGAGGCGTTCCAGCAATCCAACCTCAACCAGAAACTCTACTACCACCGCCTCGGGACCGATCAGTCCGAGGACGTGCTCGTCTACAAGCGCCCGGACCAGCCCGAGTGGGGCTTTTCCTCCGGCGTCACCGAGGACGGCGACTACCTCATCATCAGCGTGTGGAAGGCGGGCCCGCAGAACCTGCTGTTCTGTAAGCCCCTGAACGACCACCTGGGCCTGCCCATCGAACTGCTCAACGAGTGGGAGGCCGAGTACTCCTTCATCTACAACGACGGGCCGATCTTCTATCTCAAGACCGATCTGGGCGCGCCCAAGGGCAAAGTCGTCGCGGTCGACATCCGCAACCCCGCCAAGGAGAACTGGAAGACCATCATCCCCGAGGCCGGCGAGACGCTCCAGGGCGTCGGCGCCACGGGCAACATGCTCGTCGCCTCGTACCTCAAGGACGCCACGACGCAGGTCCGCATGTTCGGCCTCAACGGCCGGCACATCCGCGACGTGCAGTTCCCCGGGCTCGGAACCGCCGGCGGATTCGGCGGACGCATGGCCGACACCGAGACGTTCTACTCCTTCTCCTCATTCACCGCCCCGCCCACCTCGTACCGCTACGACATGCTCACCGGCGAGAGCGAGGTCTTCCGCCGCGCCCAGGTGGACTTCAACCCCGACGACTACGAGGCCAAACAGGTCTTCTACTCCTCCAAGGACGGCACGCGCGTCCCCATGTTCATCGTCCATAAGAAGGGGCTGAAACTCGACGGCACGAACCCCACGCTCCTCTACGCCTACGGCGGCTTCGGCATCTCCCTCACGCCCTCGTTCTCCGTCTCCAACCTCGCCTGGATGGAGATGGGCGGCGTCTACGCCCAGCCCAACCTCCGGGGCGGCGGCGAGTACGGCGAGGAATGGCACCAGGCCGGCACCAAACTCCAGAAGCAGAACGTCTTCGACGACTTCATCGCCGCCGCCGAGTGGCTGATCGCCAACAACTACACAACACCCTCCAAACTCGCCATCGCGGGCGGCTCCAACGGCGGCCTGCTCGTGGGCGCGTGCATGACCCAGCGCCCCGAACTCTTCGGCGCCGCCCTGCCCGCCGTGGGCGTCATGGACATGCTCCGCTTCCACAAGTTCACCATCGGGCGCGCCTGGGTCCACGACTACGGCTCGTCCGACGACCCCGAGCAGTTCCAGGCCCTCCTGGCCTACTCCCCCTATCACGCGCTCCTCCGCCAGACCGGAAAGGGCATGAAGTACCCCGCCACCATGGTCACCACCGCCGACACCGACGACCGCGTCGTGCCCGGGCACTCCTTCAAGTTCGCCGCCGCCCTCCAGCAGGCCCACGCCGGCGACGCCCCCGCCCTGATCCGCATCGAAACCAAGGCCGGGCACGGCGCCGGCAAGCCCACGTCCAAGATCATCGAGGAGGCCGCCGACCGCTGGGCCTTCCTCGTCAAGAACCTCGGCATGCACAACGCGTTCGACCGATGACGCGCCGGGTGAGGCCGGTTTGAGACTCCAACCCCCGGGCGCGGCCGCGAAGGCCGCGCCCGGCTTGCGTTAGGGTTCAAAGAGGACCCGCCACCGGCTGCTTCCCGGATCTTGACGGCGCCCCTGCGGGCGTTAGTATTGTGGTCTGGGGTCGGCCGCAGGCCGATTCCCGTTGCCCGCACGTCCATTCGGGAGCCACCCCATGAGCTCTTCCGACCCGGACGACGAGGCCCGATGAGGACCGCACGCCCGCGGACTCTTCGCGGCGCGTGCGTCCGAATCCTGATGCGGCCCCGGTCCGTCGCGGACCGACGCGGGCCGACCCTTCATCCAGATCCGTCCCGGGCCGATCTATCCGTCCCTGAATCGACGGGGCCCTTCACGACAGCGAACCCATCGCGCTCCGCGGTCCACGCGGCGCGCCAGACCGACCGAGCAGAACGCTCCCAGCAAGGCAACCCACCATGTCCATGTTCTCCACCGACCTCCGGTTCTGTCGCAACTTCGGCATCTGCGCCCACATCGACGCGGGCAAGACCACCGTCTCCGAGCGCATCCTCTTCTACACCGGCAAGACCTACAAACTCGGCGAGGTCCACGAGGGCACCGCGACCATGGACTTCCTGCAGGAAGAGCAGGAGCGCGGCATCACCATCCAGTCCGCCGCCACCACCTGCCCCTGGGAGAAGGACGGTCAGGTCTACAAGATGAACCTGATCGACACCCCCGGGCACGTCGACTTCACCATCGAAGTCGAACGCTCGCTCCGCGTCCTCGACGGCGCCGTCGCCGTGTTCGACGGCAAGGAAGGCGTCGAGGCCCAGTCCGAGACCGTCTGGCGCCAGGCCGACCGCTACCGCGTCCCCCGGCTCTGCTTCATCAACAAGATGGACAAGGTCGGCGCCGACTTCGAGTTCTCGTTCAACTCGATCCTCAAGCGCCTCGGCGCCAACGCCGTCGCCATCCAACTGCCCATCGGGCGCGGCAACGAACTCAAGGGCATCATCGACCTGGTCCGCATGCGGGCCTTCTACTTCTCCGCCGAGGACCAGGGCGCCAAGGTCACCGAAACCGACGTCCCCGACGACCTCAAGGACATGGCCGAGATCTGGCGCCACACGCTCATCGAGAAGGCCGCCGAGATGGACGACTCGCTCACCGAGAAGTTCCTCAACGACGAGCCCATCTCCGAGGCCGAGATCAAGGCCGCCATCCGCAAGGGAACCGTCACCCGCAAGTGCTTCCCCGTGCTCGCCGGCGCGGCGCTCCGCAACGTCGGCGTGCAGTTGCTGCTCGACGCCGTGGTGGACTACCTCCCCGCGCCCACCGAAGTCGAAGAGGTCCAGGGCATCGATCCCAAGGACAAGGATAAGCGCCTCTCCCGCCCGCACGACTCGTCCGCGCCCTTCTCGGCGCTGGTCTTCAAGGTCGTCTCCGACGCCCACGGCGACCTGACCTACCTCCGCATCTACTCCGGCAAACTCACCAAGGGCACCCGCGTCCTCAACCCCGGCAACGGCAAGCGAGAGATCTGCAGCCGCATCTTCGAGATGCACGCCCAGCACCGCAACGCCCTCGACGAGGTCGGCTCGGGCAACATCGTCGCCGTGGTCGGCATGAAGGACTCCATGACCGGCGACACGCTCTGCGACCCCGACAACCCCATCATCCTCGAGCGCATGACCTTCCCCGAGCCGGTCATCTCGATGTCCATCGAGCCCAAGACCGCCGACGACAAGCAGAAACTCTCCAACGCCCTGGGCGTCATCCGGCGCGAAGACCCCTCCTTCCGCTCCCACTTCGACGAAGAAACCGGCCAGACCATCATCGCCGGCATGGGCGAACTCCACCTCGAAATCATCAAGAACAAACTCGTTCGCGACATGAAGATCAACGTGGACGTCGGCAAGCCCCGCGTCTCCTACCGCGAGGCCATCACCAAGACCGCCGCCAATGTTCGAGGCAAGTTCGTCAAGCAGACCGGCGGCCGCGGCCAGTTCGGCGACTGCACCATCACCCTCGAGCCCTTCACCGCCGCCCAGGCCGCCGAGGAAGGCCTCGACTTCAGCGACAACTTCGCCTTCGACAACAAGATTTCCCAGGGGCGCATCCCCAAGGAGTTCGTCCCCTCCGTCGAATACGGCGCCCGCCAGGCGGCCCTCTCGGGCGTCATGGCCGGATATCAACTCATCAACATCAAGGTCACCCTCGTCGACGGCTCCTACCACCCCGTCGACTCCTCGCAGGTCGCCTTCGAGCAGGCCGGACGCCTCGCGCTCCAGGAGGCCTGCACCAAGGCCGGCATGACCCTCCTCGAGCCCGTCATGAAGGTTGTCATCACCGTCCCCGACGAGTACTTCGGCAACGTCACCGGCGACGTCGCCTCCCGGCGCGGCATGATCGTCGAAACCGAAGAGCGCGGCGTGGTCCGCCTCATCACCGCCGAAATCCCGCTCTCCGAACTCTTCGGCTACACAACCACGCTCCGCTCCATGTCACAGGGCCGCGCCTCGGCCTCCATGGAGCCCCTCGAGTACCGTCCGCTCCCGCCGAACATGGCCAAGGAAGTGGTCGCCGCGACCGCCTGATCCGCCATCCCACTCGCATCCCGCCCAGCGCCCGGCGTTTCGACGTCGGGCGCTGTTCGTTCTCCTACACTGCCGCTCATGGTCCACCTCACCCGCATCTACACCAGGTTCGGCGACGACGGCGAGTGCATGCTCGGCGACGGGACGGTCGTGCCCAAGACCTCCATCCGAGTCGGCGCCTACGGCGCCGTCGATGAAGCCAACGCCGCGCTCGGCATGGCCGTGGTGGAGTGCGCCGCGGAGGGCGAGGAGGGCGCCATCCGCGCCGTCCTGCTCTCGGTCCAGCAGGACCTCTTCGACGTCGGCGCCGACCTCTGCACGCCCATCGGCGCCGACGAGCAGCCCGGCAAGCGCCTGCGCGTCTCGCCCGAGCAGACCACCCGCCTCGAGGGCGTGATCGACCGCTTCAACGCGGACCTCAAACCGCTCAACTCCTTCGTCCTCCCCGGCGGAACCCGCCTCGCCGCGGCGCTGCACCTGGCCCGCGCCACCGTCCGGCGCGCCGAGCGCGACGCGACGGCCCTCATCGCCGCCGAGCCTGCGGCCACCAATCGTCACGCCGTCGTGTACCTCAACCGCGTCTCGGACCTGCTGTTCGTCCTCTCCCGCGTCGCGAATGCGTCCGCGGGGGGCGACGTGCTCTGGGTCCCCGGCGCGAACCGGACGGACGGCCCCCGTTAGCCGCCCCGCCCGCTGTGGTACCCTGAGGCCCCCGACCGGTCCGAAGCGCCATGACCTCCACCTTCACGAGCGAGTTTCGCGAGGAATTCGAACTGGCCCGCGAGCGCTGGCTCCGCCGGCGGTTCTTGTGGTACGCGAGCGTCGTGCTTGTGCTCAGCGGCCTCTCTGTTCTCGTGACTCTCGTGCCGGCGTTTGGGTTCGGGATCAGCGTCGGGGGTGTGCCTGAAGACGAAAAGGCCCGCGTCATCCGCGCGACCCGGATCGGCGCCGCCATCGTCGCTCTTCTGAGCGTCCCCGGGCTGGTCCTCTATATCGCCGCGCTGATGTACGTCCGGAAGCACCTATTGGCGCGGGAATCGCTCCTGCGGCTGGTGTTTTGGCTGATCGTCATCAATGGCGTGCTCGGTTTCGCCGCGGGCATCGTGCAGGTCGAGTTCGTCAGCCGCGTGATGACGCCGGCGGGACAGCCCTTCTCCGCCGGCGATCTGGCATCGGCTTCGCTGCTGTCCGGCATCTTCTTCACGCACTTCTTCGCGTGCATGTTCCTGCCGTGGACGGCCCGGGAGTCGATCCGGCCGATCGTGCCGCTGCTCGTGGTGCACGCGCTGCTGGTGATCGTGTACGCCTCCGGCTGGGTGGGGCCGCTCGTGGCGATTCTCGCCTCGCCCTTCGTCGCCGTGCCCGGCGCCGCGATCTGCTGGTGGCGGCAATCCCGATTCCACAGCCGCTTCCAGTACGGCGCCCTCAAGCGCCGCTACGGCGAGATGCGCCAGGAACTCACCGACGCCCGGCGCATCCACGAGGCCCTCTTCCCCAAGCCCATCGAAGAAGGCCCCGTCCGGCTCCACTACCGCTACGAGCCCATGCGCCAGATCGGCGGCGACTACCTCTACTCACGCTTCTGCCCCTCGCCCCGGGGCCCCATGCCCATGCTCAGCGTCGTCATCCTCGACGTCACCGGGCACGGCATCCCCGCGGCGCTGACCGTCAACCGCCTCTACGGCGAACTCGACCGCCTCTTCGGTGAAGAGCCCGAGGCGCCCCCCGGACGGATCCTCGAAGCGCTCAACCGCTACATCCACCTCACCCTCGCCTCCCACAGCGTCTACGTCACGGCCCTCTGCGCGCGCGTCGATCCCAACCCCTCCGGCAAGGGCCACGGCGGACGAACCGTGGGCACCCTCGAATGGGCCTCCGGCGGCCATCCGCCCGCCTTCATCCGCACGCTCGACGGCGCCATCCACCGGCTCGACTCCACCGCCTTCGTGCTCGGCGCCGCACACGGCGACGACTTCCAGCACGGCCAGGAAGGCATGCCCTTCGGCCCGGGCGACGTGCTCATCGCCTACACCGACGGCGCCACCGAAGCGCGCGACCGGGACGGGCGCATGCTCCGCATCGACGGCCTGCAACGCATCATCGCCGGCCTCAACGGCGAAGCTGGCTCCGGCGCCGTCGCCGCAGCCGTGCTCCAGAGCGTGGACCAGTTCCGCTTCGGCCCCCCGGCCGACGACACCCTCGTCGTCGAGATCAGCATCCCGCTCGACGCGTGAGCGGGACCCTCCAAGGCGCCCCCGCCGATCCGCCTCAGGGCCTGCGACGCGCCGCCACGTCCCGCAGCGACGCCTCGATCTCCGCGATCAGCGTCGTGGCGTCCGCCCGAACGTCGGGAGCGTTGGCCGCATCAAGGGCGAGCGTCAGACTCCGTTCGGCCTCGTCCCACCGCTCGAGGGCGATGAGCGCGTTGGCGCGGATGCGCTGCATCCCGGCGTAGGTCAGCCGCAGGGAGGCGCTGGTGGGGCTCTCCGCGCGCCGCCGCTCGATGATGACCAGCGCCCGATCGACCGACGCCAGCGCCGCGCGCGGATCGCCGGTCAGCGTGCGCAGGTGCCCGTACTCGGCCAGGAGGTCGGCCAGCCGCTCCTGCAGCGCCGCATCGTCCGTCCGGGTGAGGATGGCGCGCTCCGTGGCCACGAGCGCCGGCAGCAGAGCCGCCTCGGCCTCGTCGTGCCGGCCCTGGGCGGTCAGGAGTTGCTGCAGCGTGTTGCTGATGTTGACCAGGTCCATCTCGACCCGCCTGTCGTTGGGGTCGGCCTCCGTGAGTTGCCGAATGGCGCCGTGCGCCGCCCGCAACTCCCGCTCGGCCGCCTCCAGGTCGCCGGTCCGCTGCAGCGCACGCGCCAGCAGCCACCGCGAGATCGCGATGTCGCGGATGGACCGCGCCGTCGGCTCGCCCGAGGGCTCCATCCGCTCGATCTCCACGCGAAGGTCCCGCGCCGCACGGTACCGCTCCACCGCCTGCGCATGGCGCCCGCGGCGCATCTCCACGTCGCCCAGCCGGTTGTGGATCGTGCTCAGGTCGCGCAGCGAGGTCTGCGTCCGCTCGCTCGCCACGACCTGCTCGCGCGCCGTGAGCGACTGCTCGAACGAGCGTGCGGCCGCCTCCACATCCCCGGCGTCCATCAGCAGGTCGCCGTGCTGCAACTCGGCCAGCCGCAGCGGGCGCTGCACGTCGACGCCCTGTTGCGACGCCTCGCGCAGGAGCGGGATCGCCTCCTCAAGATTCCGACGGGCGTTCAGCGGCTCCTTGACCGCCTCGTACACCTGGCTCAGTTGCAGACGCGCCAGGCCTGCCCCGGCCGTCAACCGGGGATCGGGCGTCCGCAGACGCGCCCGCGCCTCGTCCACGATGTCGCGCGCCCGCAGGAACGTCGCCTCCGCCGCACGGCGGTCCATCCGCCCGCTGCCCTGCAGCGCGCTCTGGATGCCGCCGATCCGCAGGTAGCCGCGCTGCAACTCCGCCACGAACGCCGGGTCATCCCCGGCCTCCGCCGACGCGCCCTCCAGGTACGCCAGGCCCTTCTGGACGATCAACTCCTGCGCCGCCACAGAGCCCGGCAGTTGCTTGACCGCGTCCATGAACTCCGTGATGAACGCGTTGGCCAGCGCGCGCCCCTCGGCGAACAGCCGCTCGGCCCGGTCCCGCTGCGCCACCGCGGCCTTCTCCGCCGCCACCGCGCGCTGCATGCCGATGCTCGTGCCGATCACGCCCAGCAGCAGCGCCAGGAACACCGCCGCGGCCGCGGCGACTCCGTAACGGTTCCGCCGCGCGAACTTCGCCGCGCGGTAGATCGGCGTCGGGCGCCGCGCGATGACCGGCCGGCCCTCGAGGTGGTTGCGGATGTCCTCCGCGAACTGCATGGCCGACTGGTACCGCCGCCTGGGCTCCTTGCGCAGCGCCATGAGCACGATGTTGTCCACGTCGCCCTCGAGGCGGCGGCGGAGGCGGTCGGGCCGCTTCTCGCGCGTCAGCGCCACCGAGGCCGGCGTAATCGACGTGGAGCCCGTGACGCTCGCGATCTCCTCGACCTTGCTCACCGCCGTGCTGGGCTTCTCGGGCTCGACCTCGCAGATGATCCGTTCGATCTCGCTCTGCAGGCGCGTCTTGAGCCGGTAGGGCCGGTGCCCCGTCAGCAACTCGAACAGCAGCACGCCCAGCGAATACACGTCGCTGGCCGTGCCGACCATCTCGCCCCGCACCTGCTCCGGGCTGGCGTACTCGGGCGTCATCAGGCGCAGCGAGGGCGACGTCGGGTCCTGCGCCACCGGCGCGAACGCCGGGTTCAGCAACTTCGCGATGCCGAAGTCCAGCAGTTTCGGCTCGCCCTCCTTCGTGACCAGGATGTTCCCCGGCTTGATGTCCCGGTGCACCACCAGATTCTGGTGCGCGTAGTGCACCGCCGAGCACACCTTCAGGAACAGCCGCAGACGCTCCCCGACGCTCAGCCGGTTCTCGTCGCAGTACTTGTCGATCGGCTTGCCCTCGATGTGCTCGACGACGAAGTAGGGCCGGCCGTCCTCCGTCGTCCCGCCGTCCAGCAGCCGCGCGATGTTGGGATGGTCCATCGCCGCCAGCAACTGCCGCTCCGTCTCGAAGCGGCGGACGATGTCCTCCGTGTCCATCCCGCGCTTGACGACCTTGATCGCCACCGTGCGCTGGAAGCGGTCGTCGTCCTTGCGCGCCAGGTACACCACGCCCATGCCGCCGCGCCCCAACTCGCGCACCACCCGGTAGCCGCCGATCCGCTCGGGCAGCGGCTCGCGCGCCGTGGAGGCGCCGGTTCCGGAACGGGGGCCAGAGCCCGGCGACGCGGGCGTCGTGGGGTTCTCGCCGGGATTGGTCGGAAGGTCCTGGTCTGGGGTCATGCCGGGTTCAGCGCAAGAGGGGCGCACGCTGGGCGCCGGGGATGGGCGGTGGAAGCCGAACGTCCCCAGCGGTCAGGGCTGGGCGCGGAGCCCCCATCCGAGGGGGAGGCCGCAGCCCATAACACTCCGAAACAAATCCACCCCTTGCAAGCCGCCATCATACCGCCGCGCGAAGGTCCTCCCGGCCCTTTGAGCCCAGCCGAAGGGGACGGACCTGGTCCTCGGCGGCGTCCGGCGCACGCCCGGGACGTGCCCGACCCTTGGGCGCCTTCGCCTTCTTCGGCCCGGCCGCCGCTCCGCCGGTGGGAGCCAGTCGGCTCTCAAGGATGACCGCCAGCCGGTCCAGCAGCGCCCTGGGCGTCGCCGTCGCCAGTTCGATCGCCCTTGCCTCGCTGCGGTACACGGCGCCCACGCCCGTCATCACCCAGTTCGGGTTGAGTTGGCGCGATTCGCAAACCGCCACGATGAACCACAGGGGCGGGCGCGTGCCGGACGTCAGCCAGCGCCGCGCGCTCTCAGGATGGCAGCCCGCCAGTTCGCCGATCTGACGGAACGAGAAATCCCCCGTCGCCTCGCGCAGGCGGGCCTGCACCGCGGGCGTGGAAGTGGGGGCGTGATGGTCGCAGGAATCGGTGGCTTTCATCGGAACTCTCCGGAAAAGTGGGTGGGGCCCGCGCCCCGCGCTCGCTCACGGCCTGGTGAGCGAGCGCGGAGCGGACCGGGCCAAGAGAGGGGTTAACAATTGGGCGGATCGCACGGGATGCCCGCCGCACGCTTCTCGTAGAACTCGTCCCACGCCGCCGCGCACGCGAACGGCGAAACGGGGGCGGGCGCCGGATCGGCGCTGGCCGACCACAACCGCGCCAGTCCCCAGGAGTTGGGAACGCGCGGAGAGCCGCTGGCCACGGGCGATCCAAAGAGCGCCCAGGCCGTCAGAACGCCCACGGGGCCGGCGATGCCCCCGCGTCGCCCGATAATGCGATTCGGCCAGGAACGGTGTGAATTCGACGCGGTGAAGGGAACGAAAGCTTCAGCAAACGGCAGCATGTGCTACCCTTCCGCATGGAACAGGAGCGTCTTGGCTCCTGCGGGGCGTGTGGGCTCGCGACCACCGCGGGCCTCCACCCTTAGAGGCGAGGCCCGCGCTCGGACTGTGACGCCCGGCGCTTGGGTTTTCTCGATTTTGTGATCGAGCCCACGGGGCCCCGAAGGGCCCTCAGGAGGCGATCCGTGCCCAAGCCCTCCTCCGACAACCACATCGCTTCCGACCTTCTGGAGCGCGTCCGGGGTGGCGACCGCCAAGCCGCGGCCGAGTTCGCCATGCGCTACGCCCCCCTCCTCCGGCGGCGCATCGCCGGCAAACTCGGCCCGCAACTCCGTCGTCACTTCGACTCCATGGACATCCTCTCGACGGTCCTACGCCGGCTGGACGTCTTTGTGGACGACCGGCGCCTGGCCGCGACGACCGAGGAGGAGTTCTGGGCCCTGATGCTGAGGATCGCGCAGAACGCCATGGTGGACAAGGCCCGGACCCTCCGCCGGCTCGACGCCGAGAGGGGCGAAGACGACGTGGTGGCCCGATCCCTCGCCCGCCGGCTGCGCCTGAGCGCGAAGCACGGCGAGGACGCGATGGACGTGGAACTGGCCTCCGCCCTCGACGCCTTGGACGACGACGACGACCGGCGCATCCTCTGGCTCTGGCTCAACGGCCTCACCCATCCCCAGATCGCCGAGGCCCTGAGCATTTCCCACGACGCCACCCGCAAGCGCTGGGAGCGCATCCGGCGCAGAATCCGGGAGGCCTGCGAAGATCCCGACTCGCGCTGATGATCGCCCCAGACCCCAGACCGACCGACGCGCTGCTCGCGCGCCTCCATGGCTCCCAAGGGCGCCTCACCCTGCGCGAATTCCTCGAAGGGGTCAGCCCCGACGACGCGCTCCTCGCCGAACTCATCGAAGTCGACGGACGCTTCCGGCTCAGCAGGGGTGAAGCGATCGAACTTGAGTCCTACCTCGACGCCGCGCCCAACCTCGAACAACGCCCCATCGCTCTCGACGCCGCCATCGACATGGCCCTCCGATCCCTCAGCGGCGGATCCTCGCCAACCCCCGACGCCGTCGAAACGCTCGTCGCCAATTACCCCGCGCTCGCCGGCTCCATCCGCGACGCCGCAGCGCTGGGCCAGGCCATCTGGAACACCCTCGACATCGCGCCCGCCGCCACGGGCGAACGCACGCTCCCGTCCGACTTCGGGCCCGTGACCGCCAGCGGCGCTCGCCAGTACCGGCTCCTTCGCCGCCTGGGCGACGGCGCGTCGGGCGACGTCTTCCTCGCCGAAGACCGCCTCCTCTCCGACGACGCCCACGCCGCCATGGCCGCCATCAAGATCCTCCGCCTCGACCGCGCCGACCCATGGTCGCGCCGGCAAGCCGTGGAAGAGGCCGCAAAGGCCCGACGCATCGACCATCCCAACGTCGTGCGCGCGCTGAACCGGGGCACGACGGACCAGGGGGAGGAGTACCTCGTCTACGAGTACGTCGCCGGCGGCGACATGTCCTCCCCCGTGTTCTCCGGTCGCCTGCCGATGGACCCGCGCGAAGCGGCGCGCCTGGTCGGCGAAGTCGCCCGGGGCGTCCAGGCCGCGCACTCCGCCGGCCTCGTGCACTGCGACCTCAAGCCCGGCAACATCCTGCTGACGCGCGAGGGCGTCCCCAAGGTCGCCGACTTCGGCGCCGCGACCCGCCACGACGACGAACGCCGCCCCGGCGCGCCGCGCCGGCCCGTGGGCACGCTCGCGTTCATGGCCCCCGAGCAGTTTCGGATGGAGCCCGGGGCGCTCGCGCCGCCGGCGGACGTCTACGCCCTGGGCGGCATCCTCTTCTGGCTGCTCACCGGGCGCCTGGCCAACGGGTCCACCCGTGACGAAGTCGTCGCCGCCCACATGGCCGGCGAGCGCCGACCGGCCCCGTCGCCGCGCGAAGCCCTCCCGAAGATCGACGCCGACCTCGACGCGATCTGCCGGCGCGCGCTCGACCCCGACATCCGCCGCAGGTTCTCCTCGCCCGGACAACTCGCCGACGACCTCGACGCCTGGCGACGACGCGAGCCCATCGCCTGGACCAAGCCCTCCGCCCTCCGCGTCGCGGGCCTCTGGATCCGGCGCCGCCCCGGAGTCGCCGCCGCCATCCTCGCCGTCGCGGCCCTCACCGTCGCAGGAGTCTGGACTGCGGCGCACTTCCGTTTCGAATCCGAGCGCGCCCGGGCCGCCGCGGCCATGGCCGACCTCCGCGCACGCCCGACCCGCAGTTACCGCGAGGTCGTGGGCGACAAGTTGCGCCGGGACTTCCAGCGCCTCTACGATACGTCCGCCGCTCAGCCCGCCAGCGATGTGCTCGCCGCCGTCCTGTCGCTTGATTCCTTCATGGCTCGGGACGAGGTCGAAGGCAGCCACTTCCTCCTCCTCGGCGCCGAGTTCCGAGCCCGCTACGCAGAGTTCCGACGCGACGACGCCATCGCCCTCGGCGGCGCCGACTCGTTCGAGGCCATCTCCTGGGCCATGCAGGGCGCCTTCTGGCGCGCGCACCAGGGCCAGACGGACGCAGTGACCGCGGCGCTGGACAACGTCGAGCCCGCCTTCCACACCCGCTTCGGCGCCGACGACCCGATCGCAGCCGTGTTCCCCGCCCTCCGCGCCGTTGTGGACGCCAACCGCATCATCGAACACGGCCCGTCCACCGACCGGCTCGCCGCCTGCGCCGTCGCGCGACGGCTCGAAGACTCCTGGACCGCCGTCCGGCGCTCGATCGACGCAGCGCCGATGCAGCGCCTCATCGGCGAGCGCCTGCGCACGCTCTACGAACGCTGCCTGATCGACCACCCGGCGGGCGAGGCCTACACGGACGCGCGTCTCTGGTTCCTGGGCCGCTCCAACCGCGACGTCATGATCCGCTTCCTGGGGTCTCCGCTGTCGGCGCCCCCGCGCTGACGCCCGCGGCCGCGCCCTGCTCGCGCGTCCGCATGTGCCGCGTGTCGCCCAGGTCGATGCGCACCGCCGGCTTCTTCTTATCGAGCGACCTCGTCACCCAGAACTGCTCGATCATCACATCCAACGCCGAGATGAACGCGCTCACGCGCGTGCCCATCGCGCCGTCCGGCGTCCCCGAAGCGCCGACCAGGGACGTGAACATCCCGAAGATCTCCTTGGCGTCGCTCGTGCGCTGCAGGATGTCCACCACCGCCCCGTAGATGCCCACCAGCGGCAGCGTCGCTTCGCCACGCGTCCAGCACTCGATCGGCCTGATCCGCCCGTCCACCAGATGCCCCACGCGCCCCTTCACGGCGCCGCGCAGGTTCAACTGGAAGACGTTGTATCCGCTGACCATCGTGCCGACCTGTCGGCTCGGGCCGCCGGCGTCGAACCGCTCGAGCACCTGCTTGGCGGACGCGATGTCGAACGAGCCGAACGTCGGCAGGCCCAGCGACTCGGAGATGAACCCGCCCTGCGCCAGCCACGCCCACGCCTTCTTCGGATCGAGTTTCAGCCCCGCCTCGCCCGCGATCCGCCTGCAGTGGTCCTGCAGGTCGGTGAAGCAGCCGTTCGCCGAGTACCAGTACTGACCGAAGCGGATGTGCTGCTCGATGTTGGTGCGGTGCCGCTCGTTGTAGCGCGAGCGAAGCCACTTGCCGTCCAACTCGCCCCGATCAATCTCCATGATCGTGTACGCCGCGTCCCGCGCCGAAGAATGCGTCAGCGACATCCCCGCCGCCAGGATCGGGTCCGCAAACCCCGCCGCTTCGCCCACGAGAAACCAGTTCTCGCCCACGATCCGCTCGGCCAGTTGCGACCAGTCCTTCGTCGCCTCGAGCTTCATCTCGCGCGTCGCCTTCGCCGTGAGCGAGGCGATCTGCTCCTGCTCGGAGATGGCCTGCAGGTACAGTTCCTCCGGCGTCTTGCCGAGTTTCTTGAAGTGCTCGGCGGGGCAGATCAGGCCCAGGCTCGTGCGCGTCGGGCCGAGAGGAATGAACCACATCCACCCGTAGGGCAGCGAGCGCACCTGCACTCGGGTGCCGCCGACGCCGATCTTGTCCGCCCACTCGGCGTTCTGCCAGTAGTCCCAGATCGCGATGTTCTTCAACTCCTCCGTGACGTCCACGGAAATGTTCAGCGCCCGCCGGATCAGGCCGACATTGCCCGAGGCGTCGATGAACCAACGCGCCGAGATGCGCTCGCCCGAATCCAGCGTGGCCGCGACGACGCGGTCGCCGTCAACCTCGACATCTCGGACCAGCGTCCCTTCACGCACCTCCGCGCCCAACTCCGCGGCGTGGTCGATCAGGATCTCGTCGTAGATCGCCCGGTCCACCTGGAACGCCGTGAACTTGCGCTGCCCCTCGAAGCGCGCGGGCCGCGGCTCATCGCGCCACTTCTCGACCGGGTAGAAGTCAAAGTCCCACTGGTCCGCGTCCTTGCCCCATGTGTACGACGCCCCGAGTTTGATCGGAAACCCAGCCGCTTCGACCTTGTCCCACACCCCCATCTCGTCCAGGATCGGGCTGATCGAGGGCAACTGGCTCTCGCCGATGTGGTCGCGCGGGAAACGCTCCTTCTCGAGGACGAGCACACGCAGCGACGGCGCATACTTGCGCAGCAGCGCCGCGGCCGTGGAGCCGCCGGGCCCGCCGCCAACAATGACGACGTCGTACATGGACTGTTCGCCGCCCACAATGCACCCCGCGCCCGATGGGCGCCGCACGACCGCCAACCCGACTCCGCCCCGAAGGGTCGAACGCCGACCCTCCCGGGACGACCGGTCGAAGGTACCTCCCCCCAACGGGAAAGCAAGCGCCGAGCCGGATTTGGGGCGCCGGCGGGCAATGGCCCCGGCAGGATTCGAACCTGCGACCGCACCGATTATGAGTCGGGCGCTCTAACCGCTGAGCTACGGGGCCGGACGGGCGCAGCGTATCACGCCCCGCTCGCCCCCGGACCGGCGCGCCCGGGCAGGAGCCCGCATCACTTCACGAACAGCATCTCGCGGTACGTCGGCAGGGGCCAGAGGTCGTCCGCGACGCGCCGCTCCAGTTCATCCACCACCTCGCGCAGATCGGCCATCGCCGGGCGCACCTCGTCCCGGACCTGCTCGGCGTGGCGGCGAAGGTCCGAGCCGTGCCGGTCCACGCGGGTCCCCAGCGCCTCGATCGTCCGCTGCAGACGCTCCACCAACTGCACGAACACCTCCAACTCGTTCCGGGCCGCCGGGCTCTCCACCCCAGCCGCGTCGCACGCCGCCACCGCCTCACCCAGTTCCCGCTGGTGACGCAGCGCCGCCGGCAGAATCTGCCGCCGAGCCATCGAGATCATCACGTTCGCCTCGATCGTCACCTGCTTGATGTACCGCTCCAGGAAGATCGCGGCCCGGGCCTCCAGTTCGGTCCGGGTGAGCACGGAGTACCGCTTGAACAGGTCCGCGGCCTTCTTGGTCTTCAGCGCCGCGAGCGCCTCCACCGTCTCCCGCGCATGGGGCAGGCCCCGCGCCTCGGCTTCCTTGCGCCACTCCTCCGTGTAGCCGTCGCCGTCGAACAGGACGCGCCGGTGCTCCTTCACGATCCGCTTCAGCGCCGCGCGCACCGCGCCCTGGAGTTTGGCCGGCGTGGGGTCCTGGCCGACGGCCTCCTCCAGTTCGGTCGCCAGTTCGTCCAGACTCTCGGCGACGATGGTGTTCAGGACCGTGTTGGGCCAGGCGATCGACTGCGAGGCGCCCACGGCCCGGAACTCGAACTTGTTGCCCGTGAACGCGAAAGGGCTGGTGCGGTTGCGGTCGCCCGAGTGGCGGGGGATCTGCGGGAGCGACCGGGCGCCCAGGTCCATCCGCCCGCCCTTCTTGGTCCCCGTGGAAGAGCCCTGCTCGAGTTGGTTGACGATGTCCGTCAGCATCTCGCCCAGGTAGATGGACACGATCGCCGGCGGGGCCTCGTTTGCGCCCAGCCGGTGGTCGTTGCCCGCGCCCGCCACGCTCGCCCGCAGCAGGTCCGCGTGCCGGTCCACGGCGCGGATCACGGCGCAGAGGAACACCAGGAACTGCATGTTCGTGTGCGTGTCGTCGCGCGGATCGAGCAGGTTCACGCCCGTGTCCGTGGACATCGACCAGTTGTTGTGCTTGCCCGAGCCGTTCACGCCGGCGAAGGGCTTCTCGTGCATGATGCAGTGCAGGCCGTACCGCGGCGCGATGCGCGTCAGCGCCTCCATCAGGACCATCTGATGGTCCGCCGCGACGTTGCAGTGCTCGAAGATCGGCGCGATCTCGAACTGCCCGGGGCTGACCTCATTGTGGCGCGTGCGCACGGGCACGCCCAGGGCGTACAACTCGCGCTCCGCCTCGGCCATGAACGCCAGGATCCGCGCCGGGATGGCCCCGAAGTAGTGGTCCTCGAGTTGCTGATCCTTCGCCGGTTTGGCGCCGAACAGCGAGCGGTCGCACGTGAGCAGGTCCGGGCGCGCGAAGAAGAAGTTGCGGTCGATCAGGAAATACTCCTGCTCAGGCCCGACGGTGGGGGTCACCCGCACCACGTCGCCGGCCGCGCCGAAGATCCTCAGGATCCGCAGCGCCTGGTGCGACAGCGCGTCGATCGAGCGCAGGAGCGGCGTCTTGTAGTCCAGCGAGTCGCCCTTCCACGACACGAACGCCGTGGGGATGCACAGCGTCACCGTGTTCGCCCCCCGCAGGAGGAACACCGGGCTCGTTGCGTCCCACGCCGTATACCCCCGCGCCTCGAACGTCGCCCGCACGCCTCCCGAGGGGAACGACGAGGCGTCCGGCTCGCCCTGCACCAACTGCTCGCCGCTGAACTCCACGATCGCCCCGCCCTGGCCGTCCGGCGCGATGAACGCGTCGTGCTTCTCCGCCGTCGTGCCCGTCAGCGGCTGGAACCAGTGCGAGTAGTGCGTCGCGCCGTTCTCCAGCGCCCAGTCCTTCATCGCGTTCGCCACCGTGTCCGCGATCGAAGGGTCCAGCGGCTCGCCGCGGCGCATCGTCCGCTGCACCGCCCGGAACACCTCCTTCGGCAGGCGCTGACGCATCACACGCTCCGAGAACACGTCGCGGCCAAACAGGTCCTCGGCGCGCTCCGCGTCGTGCGCCAGCCGATGGTCCTCCGCGTTCCAGGAGATCACAGCGGCGATCGCGTCGTGACGAGCGGTCGAACGGTTCATGGCGGCTCCGTGTGGATTGAGGCGGGCGGCGAGGGTGCGTGGCGGACCCGCCGTGCGGCGGATTCGAGCGGCATTGTGCATCGCGACGGCGCGTTGGCAAGCGCACGCGCCGCGCCGAATCGAAAAAAGAATCAGGATCGGCCGGGCGCCGCGCGGAGTCCACTCGAAAGTGTGGACACAAAACTGTGTGCGTCGGAAACCGGGTCCCCGCCCGACGCCAGGGCGTCCTCAATCCGCCGGACCAGGGCCGAACCCACGATGGCCCCGTCCGCCCCGTCCGCCTCCCCAGGCCGGACCACCGCCCGGACGTGCTCCGCCGTCGTAATCCCAAAGCCGCAGGCGATCGGAAGGTCCGAGAACCTCCGGATCTGCCCCACCCGCTCCCGGACCTCCGGCGCGTCCGACTGCTCCCCCGTCAGGCCGGCCCGAGCCATCAGGTACACAAACCCGCTCGACGCCCGCGCGATCAGCCCCGCCCGGTCCGGGCCCGTCGCCGGCGCCACCAGAAGCGACGCCGTGCAGCCCGCCCTGTGCGCCCCTTCCAGAAACTCGCCCGACTCCTCCAGCGGTGCATCCGGAAAGATGAAGCCGTCAAACCCCGCCGCCGCCGCCCGCGCGATGAACGCCCCGCTCCCCACCCGATGCACGAGCGACACGCTCACCATCGCCACAAGCGGCATCCGCGTCTGCCCTCGCGCCCGCGACACAGCCTCGAACACCCGCCCCGGCGTCACGCCCTGCTCCAGGGCGCGGTGCATCGACGCCGCGATCACCGGCCCGTCCGCGATCGGATCGCTGAACGGAATCCCGATCTCCACCGCGCTCGCGCCGGCGCCCTCCATCGCCGTCAGCAGTTCGCCCAGGCGCTCCAGCGGCGGACGCCCCGCGACGATGAACGGCATCAGCGCCTTGCGTGGCCCGCCCGGAGCCGAACGCAGCGAGGCGAACATGGCGTCGACTCGGTTCAATCCTTCACGCCCTCCACGCCGTCCCGATCCGTGTACTTCCGCAGCGCCGACGCCAGATCCACCCCCGCGATGTTCGCCAGCGTCGTCAGCCACGCGATCACATCCGCGAACTCCTCCTCGAGATTCGCACGCTGCTCGGCGGTGGGGGACTTGCCCGGCGCGTTGTCCTGCAGCGCCGTCGCCAACTCGCCCACCTCCTCGATCAGCCACATGAACGTCCCCGGCGCCCCCCGCGCCGCGTCCGTCGCGTAGTACCGCTCGCGGATCAGCGACTGGAACGCGCGGAACGTCAACTCGGTTGGGGCGTCGCCGTGGGTCATCGTCGCCCCAAGCGTATCAGCGGGCCCCGCCCCCCGCCGGGCCCGATTCCCCCCCGCTCAGGCACGGGGCCAGCGCCCGGAACGACGGGCGGCCCGTGCGGAGCATCGCCCGCACGTACGGCTCGCACAGCCCGCAGCCCTCCCCGCACCCGGTCGCGCGCCGCAGCGCCTCGAACCCCGAGCCCGCCGCAGGATGGCGCGACAACTCGGCGAACGTCAGCCCAGTGCAGACGCATCGGTTCACCTCTGACACGCGCGCCTCACTCGTAATCGAACAGCGCGTTGCCGTCCGCCTCGCGCCCGAACCAGCCCAGCCCCAGAGGCCCCGGGTCGCTCAGATACAACTGGCTCCACGCCGAGAACGCCCGCGCCTCCGACGTCACATGCCCGTCCAGCCACGCCACGCCCGACCGCCCCCGATGCCGGAAATGCACCGACGGGTCCGGACGCGACCCGGGATGCTCCGGCCACTCCGGCGGCTCCGCGAACGAGTACTCGATCAGGCCCGCGTCCGCCGCGAAACCCGCGTCCGTGAACGCGGCCGTCGCCGAAGGCCTCGCAAAGCGCTCCTGACGAGAACCCACCCGATTGGTCTCGATCTCCCACACGCCCCCGCGCTCGCTCCGCACCACGCCCACGAACGCGTTGTTGTACCCGTATCCCCCGCCCCCGCGCTCGAACCCCGGCGCCTCCGGCCCAACCTCCGACCACGTGAAGCCCGCGCACTCCCGCAGCGCTTCGCTCGTCGCGGCGCCGCCCAGATGCGCCGACAGCGCCCCGCCCTCCGGCGTGAATGGCTCGCCCACGGCCTCCCGCCGACCGTGCCAACGCTCGAGGTTCGCGCCCTCGATGTTCGCCGCGCCCGCCACGAACCGCCCGTTCGATGACGCCGCGTGCGAGAGGTTCGCGACCTGCAACTCCCGCAGCGCCGCCGCGCACGCCGCGGCCCGGGCGGAATCGCGCGACGCCCCCAGCGACGGCGCCAGGACCCCGATCAGAAGCCCCAGCACGGCGACCGTCACCAGCGCCTCCACGAGCGTGAATCCGCGACGGCGCCTCACGTCCCGGCGCCCCAGTTCGAGAGCACCGCGTTCAGATCGCCGAAGTCCACCACGCCGTTGCAGTCGAAGTCGGCGCTCAGACCCTCGCCGAACGTGTTGAACTGGCTCAGCGCCGCGTTCAGGTCCGCGAAGTCCACCACGCCGTCGAGGTTCGCATCGCCCGGCGACCGGCGCGCCCGCCGAACGTCCGCCACGGCGGCGATCTCCGTGGACGTCTCCCCGAGCGACGGCGAAACCACATCCACCGCCGTGCTGATGCGGATGAAATGGAAGTGCGTCAGCCCCGCGGGCTCGCCCGTCGCAGGATGCACCGCCCACTGGATGTCGAACGCGTCCCCGCCGCCGCTGCCCGGCGAGACGCCCACCGCGCGAGGATCGTCGGGCACGGTGTAGAACTCCGCCGGATCCACGCCCGGCCGGTCCTCCGGATCGCTCAGCAGATTCTCACCCGTCCCTCCCGTCGCGCCGCTCATGTCGCCCAGCAGCATCACCGGGCTCACATCCGCGTACCCAAAGTGCCCCTCCACCGTCGCGCCCAGACCGTTGGGGTTCACCAGCACGCTCGCCCGGAAAGGCGCCGGCAGTTCGAACGCCCCCGTCGCGTACCCCGACGGCCAAGCGGGGAACTGCGGCGCCATCGGATACCACGCGACGTTCACCGGCGGCGTCGGCGTGCCCGGCGCGTTGTCCCAGGCCTGCTCCCGCCACACGCCCTGCGGCGCCGCCGGAAGACTCGAGCCCTTCACCACATACCACGGATCGTCCGGAAGCCCGTTGCCGTTCACGTCGGCGCTGATCTCGATCACCGCCGCCTCCGCCCAGCGCCGGTTCGGGTTGCCGTTCACCCAGAACGCGTTGCCAAACACGATCGCGTCCATGCCGTGCGGGTTGCACGGGCTGTCCTCGACCGGCGCGTCAAACCCCAGCGTGATCGACCCTCCAAAGCCCCCGAGCGTCACGACCTTGGAATTGTCCGCCGCGCCCGTCCCGCCTCCCACCGGCGCGCCCAGCGCGCGAGTCGGGTCGCCGAAGAACGGCGAGTTGATGTTCTGCCCCGGCGCGGGCACGTACGAGTGCACAAGCGACGCGAAGTCGCCGGCGCGCGCGCCCGTCGCCGCGGTCCCCGCGAGGCCCGCGGCGAAGATCGCCGCGGGCCCCGCGGATCGGGCGCGCTCTCTCCTCCGAACGGTTCGCAACTCAGCCACGGCGCCGCCTCCCGGCCGCCAGACCCATCATCAAGCCGACGCACGCCACGCCGCCCGGCGTCGGGACCGCGTAGCGGTGCACCAGCCCGTCGCCGAATCCCCACACCAGAAGTTCCTGCGTGCCCCCGTTGAACAGGATCGAGTAGGTGTTCTGGCCCGCGGGGCTCAGCCGGAGTTCGTCCGCGTCGCCCGCTGGGCCCAAGCCCATCAGCGCCGCCGAGATCGCCCCTCCGTCCACCACCGCCGCAAACCCGAACTGCGCCGGATCGCCGAAGTCCCCGCCCCCGATCAGCATGTTCCCAGCGCCGTCAAAGCCCAGCGACAGTCCGCTGAGCGCGCTGGCGACCAGCACGCCGTCGCTCTCAAAGTCGAACGAGCCGCCGGCCCCGAGCATCCCCAGGTCGAACGCCCGCACATCGCCGATGCCCGAGCCCGAGCCCGGATCGAAATCAAATCCGTTCGCCGTGTACACCCAGCCATCCCGCACCGTCACGCCCGCCGACGCGCCGACGATGTTCTCCACCACGCGCCGCACCGTCGCGCCGCCGCGCTCCACGCCCTCGACCACCGAAACGAACGAATCAGTGAAGTCCGCGCCGCTCAGGAACAGCCGCCCATCAGCGTGCCAGTGCGCCTCGTACGACGCCGCATCCACGCTCCACACCGGCGCGGCGCCGCCGCCGTTCAGGTCCGCGAACGACACGAAGTGAACGCGGCTGCCCGGCCCGAAGTTGCCGTCGCCGATCGCCAGCGTCGAGCCGTCCGGACTCAGCGCCACGCACGACGCGCCGAACGAATTGAGGAGCGAAGCGTCGATTCCCCCCAGCCGCGTGAACGAGCCCGACAGCGGAGCATCCTGGAGAAAAACGTCCGCGCCCACCATCGTCAGCATCCGCCCGTCCGATGTCAGCGTCCGGGCCCCCGCGCCGTCCGGCGTCGTGAACGAGCCAACCAGGGAATACGACGGCGCCCCGGCCAACGCCGACGACGCCACGACCGCGGCGCCGAGGCCGCCCCGCCAGTTGCCAAAGACCATGCCGAACAGTCCTTCCTTCCGTCGCCCTGAATCGCGCAGGACGGCTCCCGCCTGAGAATGTCTCGCGTCGGAGGATCGGATGCCGGAACGGGAGGCCCGCGGAGAGCACGCGGGCGCCGCGCCGGCGCCCCGAGTCGCGAGGGCGCACAACACACATCAACGGCAGGTCTTCCGGCTTCGAGCGATCGGAGCCCTTCGGCTCCGCGTCGCGCCCCGCCTTCCCGTCCGCTCGGCCCGAAGCCGATTCCGGACAGTGGCATCTGGGGCGCGCCTTCTCGCTCGTTACGGCGGCGCGTCCGCGGCGGATTTTCACCGCCTTCCCTTTTCACCCCGCGCTCGTCTCGCGGGGCACCATTGACGTCAACCACCCTAACCCCTCACGCCGCATTGTCAAGACCCGCGCCGCTCAGTCGCTACGATCCGCCCCATGAACCCCTCCGGCGACGCTCAGGTCCCCGGCGCCGCGCCCGGCCCCCTGGCGCACATCCCCCTCTTCGCGCGCCTCGACCTCGACGAGCAGAACGCCCTGCTCGCCTCCATGACGCGCCGCGCCACGCCCGCCAACGAGGTCGTCTGCTGGCAGGGCGACCCCGGCGACTCGCTCTACATCATCAACACCGGCAGCGCCGTCGTCACCGCCTCCAACGAAAAAGGCGAGCACATGCTCCTGAAGATCCTCGCCCCCGGCGAGTTCTTCGGCGAGATCTCCCTCCTCGACGCCGGCCCGCGCACCGCCACCGTCCGCGCCGCCGAACCCACAGAACTGTTCGTCCTCGGACGAGAGGAGTTCCACCGCTTCCTCCGCGACCGGCCCGACGCCGCGATCCACATCCTCGCCGTCATGGGCGAGCGCCAGCGCGCCGCGACGCAAACCCTCCGCTCCGTCCGCAATCCCAACGCCATCTTCGACGCCGCCCGCTCTTCGCCCTGGCAGCACGTCAGCGACTTCATCGCGGCCATCGCCGCCAGCCAGTGGTTCACGCTGTTCCATATGATCTGGTTCGGCGTGTGGATCGCCGTCAACCTGGTCGGCACGTTCGGAGTCCTGCCCAAGGAGTGGGCGTGGGACCCCTTCCCCTTCGGACTGCTCACGATGATCGTCTCCCTCGAGGCGATCTTCCTCTCGATCTTCGTGCTCGTCAGCCAGAACCGCCAGACCGAAAAAGACCGGCTCCGAACCGACCTCGACTACCAGATCAACGTCCGCGCCCAGGCGCAGATCACCGACATGGCCCGCCAACTCGACCGCATCGAGCACGAACTCCGCGCCCTCCACGCCGCACAGCCGCAGCAGCCCTGACCCGCGCGCAGCGCCCGCCTCAGCCCGGGTCGATCGCGATGTCCAACTCCACCACCACGGGCGCGGCGCACTCGGTCATCGTGCACGCCTGCCACCGCAGGAGCAGCAGGGGCCTGCCCGTCCACGGCTCGCCCGTCCGGATCAGCCGCACACTCAACTCCACCTCCCCCTCGTGCACCAGCAGCGCCGGCGCCGGCCCGCCCGCGCCCTCGCGCTCCCCGCCCAGCAGGTGCCCCGCCGGATAATCCACCTCGAGCCGCACAGCGCCGCCGCTGCCCGGCGCCAGCGACACCTCGAGCCCCGTGATCCCCGCCAGCCGCTCGCCCTCCGGGACCTCCTCCGGCCAGGGCTCGTGCGCCGTCACGTGATGTCCCTCGCGGATCCGCAGCAGCAGGCGCAGCGCCACACCCCCGCCCGGCTCGGGAGGAACGCTCACCCGCTCCACCTCCGCCAGCGCCTCCACGGGCGCGTCCGGCGTGCGCGCCGCGCCCGGGCCGGGGCTCAGCGATGGCGCCGCGACGCCGTGCCGCTCGATCAGCGCCGGGTCCAGGCGGAGCGCCCGCAGCAGCGCGCGCGTCGCGTTCACCGCGCCCGCCGGCGACTCGGCCACCGCGCCGCTCATCGACGCCAGCAGGCGCAGCGCCCGCTCCAGCCACTCGCCCTCGCCCGTGAGTTCGTGCAGATCGAGCATCGCGTGCAGCGCCACCGAAGAGCCCGAGGGCAAAGAGCCATCAAACGTCGAGCGCGTCCGCACAATCAGGTCGGGCCGCCCCGCGTGCGTGTCCAGCAACGAGCCGTCCCGCCCATCTCCCAATAGCGTCAGCGCCCGCCGCATCATCGCCGACGCCCGCTCCAGCCCGCGCCAAGAGCCCTCCTCCCTCGCGCCCTCACGCT
>JACVCK010000212.1 GCA_016742055.1 Phycisphaerales bacterium | reverse complement strand
GCGCAGGACTGATCGGCAACATCGACGCGGCCGTGGCCCTCGGCCCCGCGGAAGAAGGCCCAGCGCCGCCGCCACGCCCCGGCGCCGGCGTTGCTCTGAACGGCGGGCTTGCGCGTCTGTTGGCGCAGGCGGACGATTCGGCCGGAGGCCGGAACGCGAGAGAGTGACACGAGCGGCGAGGGCAGGGACGCCCCCGCCGCAGGACCGTGAAGCGCGCGGCGGGCGTCCGCCGGCGCCGCGAAGGAGCGAACGCCATGGCCTCAACCACCGCGCTGCTGACCGGCCTTTCCGGGCTGACGGCCAACGCCCGCAAACTGGACGTGATCGGCAACAACATCGCCAACGCCAACACCCCGGCGTTCAAGTCGAACCGGATGCTGTTCGCCCCCACGTTCAGCCGCACGCTCTCCGCGGGCACCAGCCCCTCGGGCGCGTCGGGCGGCGCCAACCCATCGCAGGTGGGACTGGGCATCAGCGTCGCGGGCACGCAGCGCAACTTCAACAACGGCGCGATCGCCACCACCGGCGTCGCCACCGACCTGGCCATCGAGGGCAACGGTTTCTTCATCGTCCAGCGTTCGGGCCAGGAGTTCTACACCCGCGCCGGCGCCTTCGAACTCAACAGCCAGCGCGACCTGGTCACCGTCACCGGCGAACGCGTCCAGGGCTTCGCCGTCGATGACAACTTCAACATCATCGAAGGCTCCCGCGTCGGCCTCAACATCCCCGTCGGCGCCCTCACCATCGCCGAGGCCACCGAGCGCGTGCAGTTCTCCGGCAACCTCAACGCCGGCGGCGAACTGCCCACCCAGGGCGCCCGCGTGGCGTTCGACGTGCCCTTCACCGACTTCGGCGCCGCCACGCCCCTGACCGGCGCCAGCCTCCTGGTCAACCTCGACGATCCCTCCAACACCGGCAACGCCCTCTTCCCCGTCGCCGGCGTGCCCTTCCAGTTCTCCCTCAACGGCGCGCAGAAGGGCGGGAAAACAGTCCCCACCGAAGCCCTCACGATCGACGCCACGACCACCGTTCAGAACCTGATCGACTTCATCAACAACACCTTTGGCATCGTCCCCGGCGTCCTCAACCCCGACGGCTCCACCTCCGGCGCCCAGATCGACGGCGCCGGCGTCTTCTCCATCGTCGGCAACGCCGGCGAACCCAACAACCTCACGATCGACAACACCGACATCCGCCTCTCCGACGCCGCGGGCGCGCCGATCACCAGCCCCTTCACCCTCTCCCAGAGCGCCGTCGCCGACGGCGAGGGCGTCCGCACCACCTTCGTCGTCTACGACTCCCTCGGAACCCCCGTCGAAGTGGACCTCGCGTTCAATCTCGAGTCCACCGGCGCCACCGGCACCGTCTGGCGCTACTACGTCGATTCACGCGATCACATCGACTCCACCAACCTCAGTCTCAACATCGGCTCCGGGACCATCTCCTTCGACACCTCCGGCCGACTCTCCACTGAAGCGCCCATCAGCGTCCTCATCGGGCGCGAGGGCACCGGCGCCGTCAACCCACTCACCGTCTCGCTGTCCATGGCCTCCGAGGGCAACTCCGTCACCGCCCTGACCAACCTCTCCGGCGTCTCCACCATCGCCGCGGTCTTCCAGGACGGCTCGCCCCTGGGCGTCCTCAGCCAGTTCTCCGTCGGCGAGGACGGCACGATCACCGGCGCCTTCACGAACGGCCTGACGCGCACCATCGGCCAGCTCGCCGTCGCCACCTTCACCAACCCCGAAGGCCTCGTCGACGCCGGCAACCAACTCTTCACCATCGGCGCCAACTCCGGAACGCCCCTCATCACCACGCCCGGACAGTTCGGCGCCGGACGCATGATCGGCGGCGCCCTCGAACAGTCCAACGTCGACCTCGGGCAGGAGTTCATCGACCTGGTTCTCACCTCCACCGGCTACTCCGCCGCCTCCCGCATCATCTCCACGACCGACCAACTCCTCCAGCAACTCATCGCCCTGGGCCGATAACGCCGGCGCCCCCAACCTTGGCCTGAAACCCCGCTGATTCCCGACTCCCGGCGCGCCGATGATCGGACGAAGGCGCACACAACGCGCCCAGCACGCTCAGGAGTCCGGAATCATGGCCAAGGACAAGCCCTCCGGCGCGGCGCCCGCCCCCGCCGACGCCGCGCCTGCGAAGAAGAAACTCCCCCTCGTCCCCATCATCGGCGTCCTCGCGCTGCTGGTGGTCGAGGGCGTGGTCATCTTCATCGTCGTTGGAGGCGCCGGAAAGCCCGCCGAAACCCACGGCGCCGAACTCCACGAAGCCCACCTGAGCGAGGCCGACAAACTCGTCGAGATCCTCGTCGTCAAGGACAAGTTCCCCAACAGCAGCACCGGGCGCTCCTGGATCTGGGACGTCGAGATCCAGGTGCAGGTCAAGTCCAAGAACCTCGGCAAGGTTCAGGAAGTGCTCGCGAGCCGATCCGCCGAGATCAAGACCGGACTCGCCCGCATCTGGCGCACCGCCCAGCACAACTACTTCAACGAGCCCAGTCTCGAAACCCTCACCCGCCAGGTGAAGGGGCTCCTCGACGACATCATGAGCGAAGGCACCGCCAAGTACGCCGTCGCCGCGCCCGTCGCGGCGCCCGCGGGCGACGGACACGGCGGCGGCGGCGACCACGGCGGTGGGGGTCACGGCCCCGCGCCCTCCGGCGGGGGCCACGCCAGCGGCGAGCCCGCCATCGAACGCGTCCTCATCCCCCGGTGCGTCGGGTTCCCGACCGATTACTGATCTCATCGGCGCCGTTTGCGCCCGCGGGTGGACCGGTTTGCGCCCCGCGTGGATTCATTTGTTGTCGATCCCGACCGCCACCGGCCGATGAAACCGCCGGTCGCAGGTCCTGAGGGCGGAGCCCGGGACGGCCGTGCGACAGGTGGGAAAACCAGACGCGCAACATCTGCGCAGAAGATCGAGCGAGGCTAAGGATGGCCGAGCAGGATCCCGGAGCGCCCCAGGGCGCCGACAACACTCCCGACAACGTTCCGCCCGAGTCCGCGGCCGGGAGCGCCCCGCCCGATCGCGGCGCCGGCGACGCGCTGAACGCCGCCAAGGACTCCGTCGAACAACTCAAGGCCGCGTCCGCGGGCACACCCCCGCCGGACAAGTCCGAGGACCGCGCCGCCGCCGCGCTCAAGGCCGCACAGGACGCGATCGCCATGGCGCGCTCCGCCGAGCCCGACACCGCCAGCCGCGGGAGCGCCACGGAATCCCCGGTTTCGCTCCCGGCCTTCGACGGCGCCGGCGGCGAGGGCGCGCGCCCCGCGGGCGACCTCGACCTCCTCGCCGACGTCAACCTGCAGGTCAAGATCGAACTCGGGCGCACCCGCATGCTCGTCGAAGACGTCCTCCGCCTCGCGGACGGGTCCGTCGTCGAACTCGACAAACTCGCCGGCGACCCCGTCGATGTCTACGTCAACGAACGGCACGTCGCCCGAGGCGAAGTGCTCGTCGTCAACGACAACTTCTGCGTCCGCATCTCCGAAATCATCAGCCAGCCGAGCGAGGACTGATCGCCGGCTGAACACCATGGATCGAGCGGCGGGCGGGGCCCGCCCGGCCCCAGCCCAGGACGGCGCGAAACGGTGGGTCGAACACCAGTTTGGACAAGACCCCCTCGGCCCGGGGGCGCCCCCCCCCCTCCGGGGGGACCCGGGGGGGGCCCGGGTTAACGCCCAGGGCGACCGATTCGGTGCCGCGCTCGGGATGGAACGGCGTCTCCAGCAGCAGCCGCCGGGTGCGGTCCAGCCGCTCCCAGGCGCTGCCGATCGGGCAGCGCAGCACCAGCACGAACTCCTGCCCGCCG
>JACVCK010000211.1 GCA_016742055.1 Phycisphaerales bacterium | reverse complement strand
TTGGCGAAACGCGCGGCCATGCGCCAACTGGCCCGCATCGGCTTGTTGGCGTTCTGCTCCGGCAGACTGTACTGCGGCAGGCCGTTCGAGTACCCGTGGTACTGGATCAGATCGCCGAGCAAACCCGGAGATTGAGCCGTGCCGAACGCCACGTACGGCGCGTACGCCTGCACGAACCCGAACCACTCCCGCACCGTGACCTCGCGGGTCATGATCCGGTACTTGTAGTTCGTGCGCCCCGCGTTGCGCGGCGGAACGAAGGGCGAAGGATCGTCGTAGATGAACGGCGCATTGCCCGGATCGCCCACCTTCGACCACTGATGCCCGAAGTCCTGCACCGTCGGATCGCGGAAGGCCTTCCAGCCCCCGCCAGAGCCCGCGATCGCGGCGGAGGTCGTCAACGCGGCGGCGGCGAACGCAAGAATCGACATGGCAAAGGTTCCCGGACGTGGAGGGCGACTCGGAAGGTGTGCAGCGCCATTGTGCCGCGCCGGGCGGGGAATGCAAGAGAAATCCCGGGATCGGACCCCAGGGCCCACGACGCCCGCTCCACGGCGCCCGTCGGTAGCCCGCCTCCCCCCTCCCGCCCCATCACCGCACCTTGATCATCACCATCGCCACCGCCACGAGCACGATGGTCACGATCCACAGCCGCGCCACGATCTTCTGCTCCGTCCAGCCGCCCATGTGCAGGTGCCAGTGGTACGGCGCGCAGCGGAAGATGCGCTTGCCCTTGGTGCTCTTGAAGTACGCGACCTGCAGCGCGACGCTCCCGATCTCCAGCAGGAACACCCCGCTCATCAGCAGCGCCAGGAACTCCTGCCGGACCACCACCGCCATGTACCCCAGCAGCCCGCCCAGCGACAGCGCCCCCGTGTCCCCCATGAACACGCTCGCCGGCGAGCAGTTCCACCACAGGAACCCCAGGCACGCGCCCGCCATCGCGCCCGCCACCACGGCCAGTTCGTCCGAGCCCACCACGTGCGGCATGAGAAGCCACTGCGCCGCCGTCTCCCAGCCCGCGATCAGGCAGAACGCGATCAGCCCCGTCGCCACCGCCGCCGTGATGCCCGTCGCCAGGCCGTCCATCCCGTCGGTGATGTTCACCGCGTTCGACATGCCCGCCGTCATCAGCACCATGAGGATCACGTACGGCGCGCGGGAGAGAAAGATCAGGGAATCGTTCGTCGCCTGCCCCGCTCCCTCGTAGGTTTTCTGGAACGGAATGTTCAGCACGTGCGCCAGGTCCCGCTCCGCGGCCGTGTCGCCGTGGCTGAAGGCGAACCAGCCCACCAGCGCGCCGATCGCCAACTGAAACACCAGTTTCTCCCACGCCAGCAGGCCCTGCCGCGAGCCCCCCGGACGCGACGACGCCGTCAGTTTCAGCCAGTCGTCCACCCCCCCCAGCGCCGCCAGCCACACCAGCGTGATCAGCGCCATCTGCACGTACCGGTTCGTCAGGTCCGCCAGCAGCAGCGTCGTCAGCCCGATCGCCCCCGCGATCAGCAGGCCCCCCATCGTCGGCGTGTTCTTCTTCGACGCCGCCGCCCGCTCCAGCGCCGCGGCGTCGGTCAGCCCTTGATCGCCGATCTTCTTCGCCGTCAGCCACCGGATCACCGGCCGGCCCAGCGCCACCACGAGAATAAACGACAGCAGCGCGCCGAAGAACGCCCGGAACGTGATCTGGTCCAGCACCATCACGAAGCGGTACAGACCGTGCGCGTCCAGCCAACTGCGCGTGAGTTCGAGGAGGTTGTACAGCATCGGTTCCGAAGGCCGCGGGCCGCGGCGTCCCTCCATGGGCTTCAGGTGGCTCCGATCCGATCCCGCGCCGCATCCGTGCGCCGCGCGCCCATTCTGCCATCATCCCGGCGCCGGCGCCGCCTCCGGCGCCCCGCGCCCGGCCAGCGCCTGCTCCACACGCTCCAGCGCCATCGAGCGCGAGCCCTTGAGCAGCGCCGCATCGCCCGGACGCAGCAGGTCCGCCGCCCGCGCCGCGTTCGCCCCCTCCACGTCGGGCAGCGACGCCACCCGCCCCGGTCCCCACTCCCGGCGCACCCGCTCCGCCGCCGCCCCCGCCAGAGGGCCCACCGCGATCAGCGCGTCGATGTTCCCGGCGCCGAGCGCCGCCTCGGCCACCTCCGCGTGCGCCTGGTCGGCAAACTCGCCCAACTCCCGCATGTCCCCCAGCACGATCACGCGCCGCCCCGCGCCCCGCGCCGACTCCGAGAACGTCGCCACCGCCGCCAGCGCGCTCTCGGGACTGGCGTTGTACGCGTCGTTGTACACCGTCACCCCGCCCACCTCGCGCACCTGCATCCGGTTCGCCGGCGGAGACGCGCCGGCAAGGCCCGCACGCACCGTCTCCTCGTCCAAGCCGAACCGCCGCGCCGCCGCCGCCGCCGCCGCCGCGTTCATCGCGTTGTGCTCGCCCAGCATCGGAACCTCGAAGGCGCTCCGTCCGCCCAGCGTAAACCGCACGCGCCCCCCCTCGGTGCGCACGTCGCTCACGCGGATGTCGGCGCCCGCCCCGGCCCCGAACGTCGCCACGTGCGCGATCGTCTTGGCGTAGTCGTCCAGCAGCGGCTCATCGGCCGGGATCACCGCCAACCCGCCCGGACGCAGGAACGTCAGCAGACTCGCCTTCTCCCGCGCGATCGCCTCGCGGCTGCCCAGATGCCCGATGTGCGCCCGGCCGATCCGCGTGATGACCGCCACGTCCGGCTCCAGCAGCGCCGCCAGCGTCGCGATCTCCCCCGGCGAGTTCATGCCCACCTCGCAGATCACCGCCTGGTCCGACGCCCTGGCCCTCAGCAGCGTCAATGGCACGCCGATGTCGTTGTTGAAACTCTTCTGGCTTGCCGTCACACGCAGGCGCCTCGAGAGCGCCGCCTCAATCAACCGCACCGTCGTGGTCTTGCCCACCGAGCCCGTCACCGCCACCACCTTCACGCCCTCGAGCCGCCGGCGGTACGCCTTCGCCAGGCGGAACAGCGCCTTGCGCGCATCGGCCACCCTCGCCACCCCCACCGCGCGCGACAAGCCCCGCGCCGCCTCCGGGCGCTCCAGCACGACCATCCCCGCCCCCGCGTCCACCGCCGCCCCGACAAAGTCGTGCCCGTCGAACCGCTCGCCCTTGAACGCGAAGAACGCCTCGCCCGGACGGATCGTCCGCGAGTCGATGCTCACGCCCGCGAGTTCGCCCGCGCCCTGCGGGCGCGCCGCCCACACGCCGCCCACCGCCGACCGCACCGATTCGCACGTCCAGAAACTCATGCCGCCGCCCCTCCTCCCCGCCCGCAGGCCGCCCGCCGCTCCTCCAGCGCCGCGCGCGCGACGAGCACATCGTCAAAGTCGCGCCGCACCGTCCCGCCGCGCCCGTCGGGCAGGATCTGGTAGTCCTCGTGCCCCTTGCCCGCGATCAGCACCACATCCCCCGGCGCCGCCCCCAGCGCCGCGGCGCGGATCGCGCGCTCTCGGTCCACGTCCGCCAGTCGCTCCGCCTCCGCGCGCCGCTCGGGCGGCACGCCCGAAAGGACCTGCTCCAAGATCGAACGCGGGTCCTCCGTGCGCGGATTGTCGCTCGTCACCACTAGCACATCCGCGAGGCGCGACGCGGCGGCGCCCATCCGCGGGCGCTTGCTCCGGTCCCGGTCCCCGCCGCAGCCGAACACCACCCAGAGCCGCTTGCCCGCCGGCGTGACCGCGCGCACCGCCTGCAGCGAGCGCTCCAGCGCGTCGTCCGTGTGCGCATAGTCCACGAACACGCCCACGTCCTGACCCCCGGCGCACGCCACCGGCTGCAGCCGCCCCGGCGGCGCCGACGCGCCCGCCAGACCTCGCTCGAT
>JACVCK010000210.1 GCA_016742055.1 Phycisphaerales bacterium | reverse complement strand
CTGTTGATCGTGTACTGCACGATGCGGTCGTCGCCGTTGAGGGTGACGGCCAGGTCGCGGACGATGTCCTCGACGAACTTGGGGTTGTCGAACGCGGCCTCGGTGACGTACTTCTCGTCGGGGCGTTTGAGGACGGCGTAGACCTCGGCGGAGGCGGAACGCTCGATGAGTTCGATGAGGTCCTCGATCCAGAGCATGCCGTCGAAGCGGACGCGGGCCTCGATCTCGCAGCGCTGGTTGTGGGCGCCGTAGCGGGAGATTTCCTTGGAGCAGGGGCAGAGGGAGGCGGCGGGGGCCTTGACGCCCATCACGAAGTCCTCGTGGGCGTTGGAGGAGCACTCGAAGAGGACTTTGTAGTCCATGAGGCCGGGCGCACCGGTGACGGGGGCGTGCTTCTGGACGAAGTAGGTGAAGTTGATCTCGAGGTGGGCTTCTTCGGCTTCCAGGCGCTCGCGGATGGCCTTGGTGATGAGCGGGATGCGCTCGGGGGTGATCGGCTCGGAGTTGTGCTCGTTGAGCACCTCCAGGAACCGGCTCATGTGCGTGCCCTTCTGGTAGTGCGGGAGGGAGACGTACATGTTCACGCTCGCGACCGTCGTCTGCGTCCCGCCGGTGCGGGTGCGGAGGGTCAGCGGGTAGGTGACGTTCTTGACGCCCACCTTGTCGATGGCGACGCGCCGGCGGTCCTGCAGACTCTGGACGTCGGGCAGGGGTGCGGCGGCTTCGGCCATTCGGACGGTGTCCTTTCGGGTGGCGGGGGCGATGGGCGCGATCGGATGCACCATCGTAGGCGGGCCCGGGCGGAGGGCCGACGCGGGGAGCGTTCCGTATGGGTGTTCGAATGAGGTCCGGAAATGGATGCCGCGGCCTCGGCGGGGCGGCTCAGCGCGCCGGCGCGGGGCGGGCGGCCTTCTTTTCCATGAGTTGCGAAGCCCAGGCGGTCCCCAGGGGAACGCCGATGAACCCGCCGGCCATCCAGTGCAGCGGGAGGGGCCGGGCGATGGGCAGCACGTGCAGTTCGTAGACGTCCCGGGCGACGTCGGCGCCGTGGACGCTGATCGCGGCGAGGGGGCCGACCACCGCCAGCGCGCCGAGCGCGCCGATGAACACCGCGGCGTGGGCGCGGGGCGAGGCGATGCGTCCGAGCGTCGCCGCGGCCAGTCCGGCGACGCCGGCGGCGCCGATGGTCTGACCGGCGAGGGTTTCGCGGGCGATGATCCAGGCCGCGGCGCCGCCAGCGGCGAGCGCGACGATGAACGCGACGCCCGTTGCGGCGGTCAGCGGCTTGTCGGCGGGTTCGGTTTCGTGCCGTCGTCCGGCGCGGGAGACGAAGAGCGCGGCGGCGACGCCGAGGGCGAGGACGACGGCGCCCTCGATGGCGAGCATGCGGAAGGCGCCGGTCGTGCCGTTCCAGCGCATGAGGCCCAGGAGCGTGCCGTTGGCGTGAGCGGGGGCGAGGAGGGCGAAGCCGGTGGCGACGAGGCCGGCGCGGACGCCGACGAGGTTGGCGGTGAGCGCGCCGATGAGCGCCGCGACGAGGAACTGGGCGATGAGCGTCAGGGCTCCGACGCCGAGCGCGGCGCCGGTGAGGGCTGTGACGTCGGGCCCGCCGTCGCCGGCGGAGATGAGGCCGTGGAGCCGCGCCAGGCCGGGGCCGACGATGAGCAGGGCGAACAGGAGCAGCGCCCAGCGGGCGACGGCGTTCTTCATGGTCAGGGGTGATATCCGAGGGGGGGCGTCAGGGCAAACACAGCGCCACTGGGGTGTTGCGGCGGGCGGGGCGGGAGCGGAGACTGGGCCCGATGCCCGCGTCCACACCCCCTTCATCGGTTCCCACGCCCGTGGTTCTTCTTGACGGCGGCCCCCTGTCCATCGAGCAGGTGGAGGCGGTCGCCCGGTTCGGCACGCGGGTGGAGGTCTCCCCCACTGCCCGCGGGCGGGTGGCGGCTGCGCGGAGGGCGCTGGAGTCGGCGATTGCGACGCACGAGCCGCTCTACGGGGTGAACACGGGGTTTGGCTCACTCTCGCGGACGCGGATCGCGGATGCGGACCTGCGGGACGTGCAGCGGAACCTGGTGCGGTCGCACGCGGCGGGCGTGGGGCGGGCGCTGCCGGTCGATGTGGTGCGGGCGATGATGCTGCTGCTGGCGGGCTCGCTGTGCCGCGGGCATTCGGGGGTGCGGGAGCCGGTGGTGGACGGTTTGGTGGGGATGCTGAACGCGGGGATCACGCCGGTGGTTCCGGAGTCGGGTTCGGTGGGCGCGTCGGGGGATCTGGCGCCCTTGTCGCACGCGGCGCTGGTGTTGATCGGCGGGGGTGAGGCGACGCTGGCGGACGGGGGGCGCGTGGCGGGCGGCGGGGCGCTGCGGGGCGCGGGGCTCAGGCCGGTGGAACTGGGCGCGAAGGAAGGACTGGCGCTGATCAACGGCACGCACCTGATGGCGGCGCAGGGGGCGCTGCTGGCGGCGGACGTGGAGCGTGTGTTCGGCGCGGCGCTGGCGGCGGCGGCGATGAGCATCGACGCCTGCCGCGGGACGGACGCGTTTCTGGACCCGCGCGTGTACGTGGCGCGGGCGCAGCCGGGGCCGGCGCAGGTCGCGGCGCGGCTGGCGGGGTTGATGCGCGGCAGCCAGATCGTGCCGAGCCACCTGCACAACGACCCGCGCGTGCAGGACCCGTACTCGCTGCGGTGCGCGCCGATCGTGCTGGGCGCGGCGTGGGACGCGATGGGGTATGTGCGCGGGGCGGTCGAGCGGGAACTGGGCGCCGTGACGGACAACCCGCTGGTGTTCCCGGAGGGCGGGGCGGACGCGCACGATGTGGTGGTGTCGGCGGGCTGCTTCCACGGGATGCCGATGGCGATCCCGCTGGATGCGCTGGCGATCGCGCTCAGCCACGTCGCGGGGATCTCCGAGCGGCGGGTGTACTACATCCTGAGCGCTTCGGACGAGCAGAACCCGCTCAACGCCTATCTCAGCCCGCAGCCGGGGCTGCACTCGGGGTTGATGATCGTGCAGTACACGGCGGCGGCGCTGTGCAACGAGATGATCGGCCTCGCGACGCCCGCGAGCGTTTCGAACATCCCGACCAGCGCGGGGATGGAGGATTACAACTCGTTCGGGCCCCGGGCCGCGGCCAAGGCGCGACGGTCGCTGGACCTCTGCACGAGCGTGGTGGCGATCGAACTGCTGACGGCGGCGGAGGCGATGGAGTACCAGCGTCCGCTGAAGTCCGGGGCGGGCGTGGAGGCAGCGCATGAGGCGGTGCGTTCGGTGGCGCCGCGGCTGGTGGCGGACCGTTCGCCGTCGCCGGATATTGAGGCGATCGAGGGTTTGATCCGGGCGGGGCGGTTTGTGGGCGGGTGGTGATGGACGGCGGGGGATTTGTCTTGCATTCCGCGCCTGGCGCGGCACAATGGCCTTGCACAGTTTCCGAGCCACACTCCAACGTCCGGGAATTTCGCCATGCCGATCCTTGCGTTCGCCGCCGCCGCGTTGACGACCTCCGCCGCAATGGCTGGAGCCGCGGGTTCCGGAGGGACCTGGAAGGCCTTCCGCGATCCGACGGTGCAGGACCACGGCTTCCAGTGGTCGAGGGTGGGCGACCCGCACAACACGCCGTTCGTCTACGACGATCCCAGCATCTTCATCCCGCCGCGCGATATGGGGCGCACGAACTACAAGTACCGCATCATGACCCGCGAGGTCACGGTGCGGGAGTGGTTCGGGTTCGTGCAGGCGTACGCGCCGTATGTGGCGTTCGGCACGGCTCAATCTTCGGGTTTGCTCGGCGATCTGATCCAGTACCACGGGTACTCGAACGGCCTGCCGCAGTACAGTCTGCCGGAGCAGAACGCCAACAAGCCGATGCGGGCCAGTTGGCGCATGGCCGCGCGTTTCGCCAA
>JACVCK010000209.1 GCA_016742055.1 Phycisphaerales bacterium | reverse complement strand
CCCGTAGCATGCCCCCCGTGCCATCCCCCCGCATGAAGACCCATCCCATCGTCTGCTCCGCCGCCGCCGCGCTCCTCCTGAGCGCGCCCGCACTCGCGCAGGCCGCCGCCCCCACCCGCGGCTCGGGCGTGAGCATCTGGGCTCTCTTCCAGCAATCCTTCGACCTCTTCACGATCGCGATCGTCGTGGGCTCGGTCGCGGCGCTGGCGATCATCATCCGCTCGGTCCTGGTCGTCCGACTCTCCGTCGTGCTGCCCGAAGAATCCGGCGAGGCCATCCGCCGCCTGATCGGCGAGCGCCGCTGGGCCGACCTGCAGAAGTTCGTCTCCGAGGACGATTCCTACCTCGGGCACGTCCTCCACCAGGTCCTGCCCCGCCTGCGCCACAGCGGCGCGCGCACGCAGGAGATCGTGGACATCGCATCCGAAAAGGAGACCGCGCGCCGCTTCCGCGAGATCGAATGGCTCGGCGTCCTCGGCGCCATCGGCCCCCTGCTCGGACTCGTGGGCACCGTCTGGGGCATGATCATCGCCTTCACCGCCATCGGTGAAACCGGCGGACAGGCCGCGGCGGCTCAACTCTCGATCGGCATCGCCAAGGCCCTCTTCCACACCTTCCTCGGCCTCACGCTCGCGATCCCCAGTCTGATCGCCTACGGCGTGTTCCGCGAGCGCATGGATCGTCTGTGCGTGGAGGGCGCCATGCAGGCCACCGACGCCGTCAACGCCATCCTCGCCGCGGGCGCCGCCCCTGCCCAGCCCGCCGCCCCCGCGACCGCCATGCGCACGGGCCAGCCCGCGGCATGAGCCGTCGCCGTCGATCCCGGCGCGGGCACGGCGACGCGGGCGCCGAGGCGATCAACGTCACCCCGCTCATCGACATCGTGATGGTGCTGATCATCTTCTACCTGATGGTCGGCTCCTTCATTTCCTCCGACTACGCCGACGTGCCTCTGCCCCTGGCGATGCACGGCGAGCCCGGCGCCGCCGCCGAGGTGTTCACGATCAACGTCCTGGCCGACGATCCCGCGGGAGCCCCCGGATCTCCCGCCCGCGTGCGCACGCGCATCCTCGTCCAGGGCGTTGAAACGGACGAAGCCGGCGTCGCCCGCGCCCTGCGCGACGTCTTCCGCGCCCACCCCGACACCGTCGTGCAACTCCGCGCCGCGCGCGATCTGCCCTACCGCGCCGTCGAGCCCGTGGCGCTCGCCGCCGCGCAGGCCGGCGCCTCCACCATCCGCCTGGTCACGGAGTCGGCCCAGTGATCGGCGCTCGCCGCACGCGCCTGCGTTCGCGCCGCCGCGCCCACCACGGGCCGAACATGACGCCGATGGTGGACGTGGTGCTGGTGATCCTGATCTTCTTCATGGCCGCGACGGGGCTGGCCGTGAGCGAGCGCTTCCTGCGCACGGGCCTGCCTCGCGACCCGGGCCAGTCGGCCTCGGGCGACACGCCCGCGCCCTCCGCCGAGTCGCCCACGCTGCCGCCCTCGCGCGCGCTGCTGCGCATCACCCGCGAGGGCCGGCGCACGCTCGTCACCGGCCTGGGAATGGACCGCGTCGGCCTGGGCGACATCAGCCGGCGCCTGCAGGACTTCGCCGACGCTGACGCGTCCGACTCCATCATCGTCGTCGTCGCGCCAGACGGCGACGTGCCCTACCAGGACGTCGTCATCCTCCACGACGCCTGCGCCAAGGCCGGCATCGCCAACGTGCGCCTCGGCCTCGTCGAACGCGCGGGCTCCTGAGCCCGGCGCTCGCCGCGCCCACCTTCCTCCCGACCGCTACCATCCCCGCCGTGTACCAGGCGCTCCTCACCCGCCGCTACCTGACCAGCAAGATCATGCCGCTGCTCGCCGCCGTGGCGGTGATGCTCTGCACCGCGATGGTGCTCATCACCTGGTCCGTCATGGGCGGGTTCCTCAACATGCTCCTGGCCTCAGGGCGCACGCTCATGGGCGACGCGCTCATCACCTGGCCCGTGGTCGGCATCCCCCACTACCAGGAACTGATCGACGAACTCCGCGCCGATCCGCTCATCGCCGCCGCGACCCCCACCATCGAAACCCCCGCGCTCCTGGCCGTGCCCACCGGCGACACCCTCATGGTCCAGGCCGTGGGCGTCGAGCCCGAGTCCTACAGCGCCGTCACCGGCTTCAAGGACACCATCTGGTGGCGCCCGCTCGAAAAGCCCCTGCCAAAGGACCTCGATCGGCGCGACATCCGGCTCCGCATGCCCAACGACAACCTCCTGCGCGCCGCGATGGCGCTCGCGCTCCCCGGACCCGGCGGCGAAGAGATCCCCGCCGCCGTCCTGGGCATCGAAGCCGGCGGGCTCAACCGGCGCGACCCCGGCGGCTGGTACGACCCCGTCATGCTCATGCTCGGCTACGACAGCGTCACCCTCAGCGTCCTGCCTCTCAGCCGCGCCGGCGTCGTCGTGGACGTCCAGAAGCGCGCGTTCCCCGTCGCCAACCAGTTCCGCACCGGGCTTTACGAAGTGGACGCCAAGTCCGTCATCGTCCCGCTCGCCACGCTCCAGGAGATGCTCGGGCTCGACGAGGCCGTGCGCGTCGAATCCGCCGCGCCCCTCGGCGCCGCCGTCGGACAGGACGGACGCGAATCCTTCACCCGCCCGAGCGTCATCGGACGCGACCCGGCCCGCGCCACCAGCATCCTCATCCGCGGCGCCCCCGGCTCCACGCCCCAAACCGTCCGCGACCGCGCGCAAGAGATTTACGCTCGCTTCTACGACTCCAAGGGCGACGCCGAGGGCCTGCCCCGCCCGACGCGCATCCACATCCTCACCTGGGACGAACGGCCCAACGTCGCGCAGTTCATCGGTGTGGTCAAGAAGGAGACCTCCCTCGTCCTCTTCATCTTCGGCGTCGTCTCCCTCACCTCGGTGTTCCTCGTCTTCGCCATCTTCTGGGCCATGGTCTCCGAGAAAACCCGCGACGTCGGCATCCTCCGCGCGGTCGGCGCCGGACGCTCCGGCGTCGCGTGGCTCTTCCTCCGCTACGGCCTGACCCTCGGCGTCGTCGGCTCCATCCTCGGCGGCGCGCTCGCGTACACCGTCGTCCGCAACATCAACCCCATCCACGAGTGGCTCGGCTCCGCCCTGGGCATCTACGTCTGGGACCCCCGCGTCTACTACTTCTCCGTCATCCCCAACCAGGTGGACCCCGTCAAAGCCGCGATGGTCGTCGTCACCGGCGTGGTCTGCGCCGTCGTCGGCGCGCTCGTGCCCGCACTCAAGGCCGCCCGCATGGACCCCGTCCGCGCCCTGCGATGGGAATGAACGCCCCCATGACCGCCTCGCCCGCCGCAGTTCCGCCCACCACGACCGACGCCCACGCCGGCGCCATCCTCACCGCGCACGCCGTCCACAAGACATACCGCCTCGGACGCGTGCGCGTCCCCGTGCTGCGGGGCGCCTCGATCGAAGTCCGCCGCGGCGAATGGGTCGCCATCCTCGGCGCCTCCGGCTCGGGCAAGTCCACCCTCCTGCACCTGCTCGGCGGGCTCGACCGGCCCGACCCCGGGAGCGCAGGGCGCGTGATGTTCGAAGGCCGCGACCTGAACGACCGCTCCGCCGGCGAGATCGACCGTTACCGCGGGCGCAGCGTCGGCTTCGTCTTCCAGTTCTACCACCTGCTGCCGGAACTCACCGCGCTCGAGAACGTGCTCGTCGCCTCCATGGCCGGCCTCGGGCGCGCCGAACACCGACGCCGGCGCGACGAATGCCGCGCCCACGCGCAGGAACTCCTCCGCGCCTTCGGTCTGGGCGAGCGCCTGGCCCACCGGCCCAACGAACTGTCCGGCGGCGAGCGCCAGCGCGTCGCCATCGCCCGCGCTCTGGTCAACCGCCCCGCCGTCCTGCTCGCCGACGAGTCCACCGGCAACCT
>JACVCK010000208.1 GCA_016742055.1 Phycisphaerales bacterium | reverse complement strand
ATCCTCGCCCTCACCCTCACCCCAACCCCCGCTCCGGCAACTCATACCGAAGACCAACACGCGACGACATCGGCGGATGCTCCACCAGCAGCCGCAAACAACGAAACTCCCCAGGTTTCCGCCCCATCCGAGCGATCACCGCCGACACCCCCTCGCCGTACCGCGGCACAGCCGGCGTGTCCACCATCGCCCCCAGGCCCAGATCCTGCAGCGTCTCACGCATCGGCAGCCGCATCGAGCCCACCCCGTCGATCGAACCGCCCACCGTGCCGTACATCGACACCGAAGGCGACATCGCCTCCCGCATCGACTCGTGCACGAACAGATCAAACTGCAGCGCCTCCACGGGCACCGAAACCGACGACACAAACTCCCCGTACCGGTTCGCCGCGTCCCGATGCCGCGGCACCTCCGCCGTATCCGTAAACCCGAAGAAGCACGAGCACTCGCCGGTCAAGCCCACCGGCCCCTCGCCCAGTTCGTACAGCGTCGTGTCGCCGCGCTGCGTCGTGTGCATCGGCGGCATCGCGCCCGAGCACATCGACCGCATCAGCCACGGATGCCCCGGCGCGTCGCTCGCCGACGGCTCCACCGCGCGCCGGCGCTCGCGCCGCACCGCCGAGCCGTCGTCGTTGTACTCCCGCACCTGGAACACCGGCCAGCGCTCCACCGGACGCAGCCGCCGAATCCGCGTCAGCCCCGCGAACATCGCCAGGTCCAGCATCGAAGGATCATCCGCGTTCGGCGCCAGGAAGTGCGCCGTCACGCGCACCCCCGCCTGAATCCCCCAGATCCCGCTGTTCCCCCGGAACGCCAACTTCCGACTCATCTCCATCGGCCGCGCCGATCCGCCGCTGTCCAGCGCCAACTCCAGCGTGTTCCGATCCCCCGTGTGGATCTCGATCATCCGATCAAACTCGCTCGCCGCGCTCCGCACTCGATCCAAAGCCCCCGCCGGCGCCCCCGCCTTGCTCATCGCCTCGAGCAGAATCTCCAACCCCCCAGGCCCCGGAATCAGCGGCGCGGCCTCGAACGAGTCCTCCGCAGACATGATCCGCGCAACCTTCCACGTCAGGTTCTTGTTCAGCCGGTACTGCCTCGAAACATCCTGAGGCCGCGTCGGATCCGCCCCGACCACCCGGTACAACTCCAAAAGAGCCCCCCGGAGCCCCTGGACGGACTTCTGACAGTGTTCCTCAAACCGAATCTGGGGAGCAGGAGCCATGTTCGGACATCGTACAGGATGAATCGGGACGTGGCAATAATTTGCAGAACTTTCCCCAGGGAATCTTGCAAGGGAAACAAGGCGCGGGTAATCTCCGGGGACAACCGGGACTTTTTCTCCGGTCGGCCGCAGAAACGTCCGCCGCCCGAGCCCGGCCCGAACCTCGCAGACCCACTGCACCAGGAGAGACGAAGAGCCATGCCAACCACCGTCCAGATCGCGCTCATCGCCGCTGTCGGCGCCGCGGCCTCCGCCGCCTTCGCCGGCCCCACCCCCCAGTTCTACAACCTCGGCGAGGGCGCCGGCGGAACCAGCATCAGCGACAACGGCGTCGTCGCCGGCATTCACGACGGCTTCGGACAGTACTTCTACTTGACCGCAGCCGGCGGCTTGACCCTCATCGGCGGCGTGCACCCCAACCAGGGCTACGGCGGCCAGGCCTCCATCTCCAACGACGGCATGCGCATCGCCGGCACCAACATCAACGCCGACACCAACCTCGGCGAAGCCGCGATCTACGACCGCAACACCGGATCATGGACCAACCTCGGCGGCATCGGCGGCTCGATCGATGCCTCGACCTCCTCCGGCTGGGGCATCTCCGGCGACGGCAACCACGTCGTCGGCCTCGGCTGGCTGCCCAACGGCCAGGCCCACGCCATCCGCTGGAATCAGAACGACGGCATGGTCGACATGGGCTCGACTTCCCCCGGCCAGGCCTCCCGCGCCAACGCCGCGAACGGCGACGGCTCCGTCATCGGCGGCTGGCAGGACAACGACCTCGGGCGCGTCGGCGCCGTGTGGGTCAATGGCGTGCAGCGCATCCTCACCGACGGCGACGGCAACCCCGTCAGCGAAGCGCTCTCCATTTCCGACGACGGCCAGTGGGTCACCGGCGTCACCTACGGCATCCCCCAGACCTACCGCTACAACACCTTCACCGACACGATGGAGTACATCGACCCCGTCGACGGCGGCTTCTTCTTCCCGACCGCCCTGGGCGCCGCCATCAGCGACGACGGGCGCACCATCATCGGCTCCGTCCGCGACTTCGGACCGCCCATCTTCGGCACGGGCTTCATCTGGCGCGAAGGCCTTGGCGTCATGTCCATCGCCGACTTCTTCAACTACTCCGGCGTCGACATCGACCCCGGCATGATCTTCTCCATGCCCTTCGCCATGTCCGGCGACGGCCTCACCTTCTCCGGCCTCGCCCTTTCCTCTGACTTCCAGGTCGTCGGCTGGGTCGTCACGATCCCCGCCCCCTCCTCCGCCGCGGCCCTCGGACTCGCCGGACTCGTCGGCCTCCGCCGCCGCCGCTGAAATTCCCCTTTCTCTCCGGGGATCCTCCGCAGACCCGCGCGGGCCAAGCCGCCCGCGCGGGTCTTTCGATGCGCGGGAACCACACCCCGCTTCGGGTGTATCACTCCTCCGGCGGCCACCACCCTTCTCGCCAGCCGCGCCGCCGAGGAGAACCGATCATGCCCCGCTCCCCCGCGCGTGCCTTCCTCGCGGCGCTCGCCGCGTTCCTCTGCTCCGCCGCCGCCATCGCGTCCGAACCCGTCGAGCGCCTCGACCTCGACGTCGCCGGCGGCTCCGCCTGGCAGGTCGGCGACACCTACGTCTCCGGACAGCCGACGGAGGCGACGCTCGAAGAACTCAAGTCCCGCGGCGTGCGCGCGGTCATCTCCCTGCGCACCGCGCGCGAGATGGCCGACCCGAAGTCCGTTCCTTTCGACGAGCGAGCGAAGGTTCGCGAACTGGGGCTCGAGTACGTGCAGGTGGGCCTCGGGCCGTACGGCTCGTACACGCCCGAGTCGCTGGCGCTGATCCGCGACGCGATCGAGCGCCACGACGGCAAGGTCCTGCTGCACTGCACGGTGGGGGCGCGCGCGAGCACGGTGTGGACGGCGCTGCGCACGAAGTACGACGGGCTGACCCTCGAAGAGGCGCTGGCCGAGGGGCGCGAGATGGGGCTGGGGATCGATTCGATCGAGCAACTGCTCGGCGAGAAGATCGAATACCGGCGCACCGGCGAACCTTCGCGGGCGAACCCCGGCTGGCTGGTGGACGGCGCCTGGCTGCGCGAAAACATCGATGGGCGGAGCGTGCGCCTTCTCGACGCCCGCCCCAGCGCGGCGCTGTACTTCGAGGGGCACGCGCGGAACGCGACGCACTTCGACCCGCACGCGCTGCGCGGGGCTCGGAACGGCGTGCCGGCGCAGTTCCGGTCCCACGAGCGGATGGCGGAGATCTTCGCGCAGGCGGGTGTCTCGCCGAGCAGCCGCGTGATCGTGTATGCGGAGGGCGCGGACATTCTCAATAGTTCGATGACGGTGTACGCGCTCGAGAAACTCGGGCACCTGAACGCGTCGATCCTGAACGGGGGCGTCGGCGCGGTGCGGGACGCGGGGCTGATGACCCAGGCGTACCCCGCGCCGCCCAAGAAGCCAGCGGAGTTTCCGGCGTTTGAGTTGGCGTCCTGCGCCGCGACGCTGGCGGATGTCGAGTCGGCGATGCAGGCGGGCGGCGCGCTGTTCGTCTTCTTCGTCTTCGCGCCGGTGCTGCTGGCCTATGTGCTGCTGGCCAACACGGTGGATACGCGTGCGCGGATGCAGGCGGTCATGGGCGTGTTCGTGATCTGCGCGTCGGTATTGGCGGTGCACGGCATCGAGCAGGCCAGCAC
>JACVCK010000008.1 GCA_016742055.1 Phycisphaerales bacterium | reverse complement strand
GCGTTCAACAGCGCCCTGGCGTGCGCCCTGGCGGTGACGGTCGGCGCCGACCCCGCCCGCGCCGCTGAGGCGCTCCAGACCTTTAAGGGTGTGGACCGGCGCGTCCAGTTCCTCGGCCAACGCCCGGTGCAGGGGGGCGCCGTGAAGTTGTACGACGACTACGGGCACCACCCGACGGAGGTCGAAGCGACGCTCCGGGCGCTTCGGGAGTTTGAGCGTCCGGAGGAGCAGTCGCCCGCCGGGCGGCTGATCTGCGTTTTTCAGCCCCACCAGCACAGCCGCACCCGGCACCTCTTGGATGAGTTCGCCCAGGCGTTCAGCCAGGCGGACGTGGTGATTGTGCCGCACATCTACTTCGTTCGGGACTCGGAGATCGAGAAGACGAAGGTGAGCGCCGCGGACCTGGTGGACCGCCTCCGAAAGCGGGGGGTGCAGGCGATGCATCTTTACCCGTTCGAGGCGATCGTGGAACACCTGGAGATCCTTTGCCGTCCTAATGATCTTGTGGTGGTGATGGGCGCCGGCCCTGTCTGGCAGGTGGCCCACGAGTTTTTCCGCACCGCACCGGCCCGGTGAGGGCCCGCGACAACGTCCAAGAGAGAGGCCCGCCCCGATGCTGGCTGAGATGCGAGAGACCGTGCAGCGCAACGCACCCATCCACACCTGGTTCGGCGTTGGCGGTCGGGCCGACCGTCTGGCGCGCCCGGGGTCGCTTGAGGAACTGACCGAACTGGTCCGGCGCGCGGGCGAGGAAGGCCAGCGCGTCCGCGTGCTTGGCGACGGCGCCAACCTGCTGGTGGACGACCACGGCGTGGATGGGCTGGTGCTCACGCTCGACCGGCTCAACCGGGTAGAGGCGATCTCCCCGTCCGAGCCCGGCCTGCTGCGCGTCGGCGCCGGCGCGAACCTCATGCGCCTCGTGGCCGACACCGTCCGCGACGGGCTGGCCGGGCTCGAGACGCTCGCGGGCATCCCTGCGTCCCTGGGCGGCGCCCTGGTCATGAACGCCGGCGGCGCGTTTGGACAGATGGCCGACACCGTCGTCGCCGTCCATACGCTCCGCCCCGACGGACAGCCCGTCTCCATCCCCAGCGAGGCCATCGCCTTCGGGTACCGGCATTCGGGCCTCGAGAACGTCGTCATCACCGGCGCCGACCTGCGCCTGAGGCCCACCGACGACCCCGCGGCGCTGCGCGAGCGCCTCAAGGAAATCATGGCCTACAAGAAGTCCACCCAGCCCATGGCCGACCGCAGCGCCGGGTGCGTCTTCAAGAACCCCACCATGCCCAACGGTGAACGCGTCAGCGCCGGCATGCTGATCGACAAGGCGGGCCTCAAGGGCCTGGCCAAGGGCGCGGCCCAGGTCAGCCCGGTCCACGCCAACTTCTTTGTCACTGGCGGCGGCGCCTGTGCGAGGGACGTGATCCGCCTCATTGGCGAGGTCCGCCGACGCGTCCAGGACCACCACGGCGTGCTGCTGGAGCCCGAGATCGCCATCTGGACCCGCACGGGCCTGACCTGGGAGGACATCGCGGCGTGAAGAAGACGGCGCTCGTTCTCGCCGGCGGACCCGACGCCGAGCGCGAAGTCAGTCTCAAGAGCGCCGCGTGCGTCGCGGAGGCCCTCCGCGCCTCGGGCGATTTCAGCGTCGAGCATCGGGTGGTCGGACGGATCAGCGGCGCGGAACTGAGATCGCTGCCCGGCGATGTGGTGTGGCCGGTCCTGCACGGGCCGTTTGGCGAGGGGGGCCCCATGCAGGACCTCCTCGAAACCGATGGCCGACCCTATGTTGGTTGCCGTCCCGCGGCCGCGCGCCTGGCGATGGACAAGGTGGCGACCAAAATGGCCGCGGCCCGGGCGGGCGTGCCCACGGCGGCGTGCGCCGTGCTCAATCCCGCCGACGACGCGTGCCCGATCGCGTTGCCGGTGGTCCTCAAGCCCATCTTTGAGGGTTCGACGATCGGCCTGTTCATTTGCCGCACGGGCGCCGAATGGGCGGGCGCCCGGGCGCAGGCGCTGGCTTCCGGCAAGCCCTACATGGTCGAGCCCTACACGCCCGGGCGGGAGTTGACCGTCGGCGTGCTGGAGGTGGACGGGCGCCTGCGGGCGCTCCCGGCCATCGAGATCGTGCCGGCGGACGGTCTGTACGACTACGAGGCCAAGTACACGCGCGACGACACCCAGTACCTCGTGAACCCCGTCCTGCCGGGCGAGACCCGCACGCATGTCGTATCGGCGGCGGTTGGCCTGTGCACGGCGATGGGCGTCCGGGGGCTGGCGCGTGCGGATTTCATGCTGCCTTCGGCGGGCGGCGGACCGATCCTGCTGGAAGTGAACACGATGCCGGGTTTCACCGACCACTCGCTGGTCCCGATGGCCGCCCGGGCCGTCGGGCTGGACATGCCAGCCCTGTGTGCGACAATCGTCAGGAACGCGCTGCGGGCCGGACCGGCCCGGCGCTGACAAGACCCGGAACCTCCCCGTACCGCAAGGATGCGACGTGGCGAAGAGCCGACGGAAACCCAAGTCCAAGTCATCGCCGTCGAAAGCCGGGCTGGCCCGGAGGGCGCTCGCGGAGCGTGCCGGCGCGCTGGTGTTCGCCGCGATCGTGCTCACGCTCACGCTGGGATGGTTCTTCGGTCGTGACGCGCTCCAGCGGCGCGTGGCCGAGGAGCGCGCTGAGCCCGTGACGCTCCGCATCGCCTGGCCCACCGTCTCTGGGGATCGAAGCCGGACGTGGATGCCCGAGAGCGTCCGACGCGAGATCGAGCAGACCGTTCTGTCGCGCGTGTCGCCGGACGTGTTCGACCGCGGCTCGCTGGAGTCGGCGCGGGCGGCGCTGGAGGCCACGGGCTGGTTCGAGTGTGTGGACTCGGTGCGTCGCCACGAGGGCAACGTGATCGAGGTGCAGGGCGCCTGGCGCACGCCGCTGGCGGTGGTGCGCCAGGACGGGCGGGACATCGTGGTCGGCGCGCACGGCGCGCTGCTGCCGCTTCACTATGCGCCGGGGGGCGCGGGGGCGGGCCTGAAGGTGATCGAGAACGTGGGCGCGCGCCCGCCGATCCGGGCGGACGGCTCGCCGGCGTTCGGCGCCCCGTGGCCCGGCGGCGAGGTGCAGGCCTCGCTGGCCCTGCTCGACGCCATGCGCCGCGCGTTCAGCGCGACGCGCGTCTGGCCGCAGATCGCCGGCGTGGACGCCGCGCAGTTCGCCCGCAGCGGGCGTCTGGCGCTGGTGACGGACACGGGCGCGCGGGTGGTCTGGGGCGCGCCCCCGGGCGTAATCGCTCCGGGCGAAGAGAGCGCGGACAAGAAGATCGCGCGGCTGGTTCATCTGGCGAACGGCCCGACTGAACGGATCGACGGCGGAGAGCGCTGGATCGAGATCTACAGCGCGCTGGTGTACATCGACGCCAGCCACTCGCCCGGCTCCGTGGCGCAGGGCGACGCGCGGTGAGCGACGGCGCAGGCCCGAGCGCCGACCGGTGGGCCCACCGGCGCGCCGAGCCGCGCCCCTTCGCGCTGCTCTGGACCGTCTTCCTCCTGGGCGGGGCCCTGCTGACGGTGCTGCGCGCCGGGTCGGCGCGCGGGCTGGACATCGAGGCGGCGCGCGGGCCGGCGCGGGCGCTCCTGGTCGTCGTGGGCGTGGGGATCGCCGTGGTGTGGCCCCTGATCCGGCTCAGCCAGCAGTCGCCCGAGCGGCCCGTCCGGGCCGCGATGCAGGACCTGTTCGTCGCCCTGTGCCCTGTGCAGGCGGTGCTCTGGCCTCTGACGCTGATCGGGCGATGGGGCTGGGACGTCACGCTTGCGCTCAGCGTGCACGCCACGGCATGGGCGATGCTCGCGGGCGCCATCGTCGCGCTGGGCACGGCGAGCGCCTCGGCCCAAGCGCGCACGCTGTGGATGCTCGTCGCCGTCGCGCTCGCCGGCGGCGCGCCGGCCCTCGGGCTGGCCGCGGCGCAGCCGGGCCGGGGCGTGGACCCGCGATGGCTCACCCCTTCGCCGATCACGCTGCCGTTCGTTCTGACCGCGGCGCCGGGGGGCCTGCGGCCGGCGCCTGGGCCGAATGTGTGGACGTGGGCGGGGGGCGTCGCCGGCCTGGGGCTCGTGGGCTGGGGTGCGGCGGCGTTGCGCACGGGCCGCGGGGCGCCGGGGCTCGGAAGGGCCTAGACTCCACACTCCGTTCTGACGTCCGATCCCCCCACGGAGCGGCCTCGCCGCCCGTCTTTTTTTCGCTTGCACGAGGCAGTCACCATGGAGTTTCTGACCAAGGCGGAACGCGATCAGATCGCGGCTCGGCTCGATCAACTCAAGGCCCGGCGGCCCGAGGTGTCCCTGCGCATCGCTGACGCCAGGGCCCTGGGCGACCTCAAGGAAAACGGCGATTACCACGCCGCCCGCGAGGAGCAGGCCATCGATGAGTCGGAGATCCGCCGCCTCGAAGAGCGCCTGGCCAACGCCAAGGTGGTTGAGGAGGGCTCGGTTCCGACCGACGTGGTGTTCCTCGGGGCTGTCGTCCGTTTGCGCGACACCGAAACCGGCGAAGAAGACACCTTCAAAATCGTCGGCGAGGCCTCGGGGGACCTGATGGCCGAGCACGTCGAGGTGACGGTCAGCAGCCCCATGGGCGCGTCCCTGTTCAAAGCCCGAGTCGGGGACGTCGTGCGCGTGGACGCCCCCCGGGGCGTGAAGCGGTTCGAGGTCGTCGAGATCCTCTGACCGGCCCGTTTCAGACCCGTTTTGGCCCGACTCTGGCCCCCCCGACGCAACGCGCGGGGCGGGTGTGGGTACATTGGCGCAGGGCCGAAGACGCCGCTCGGGCGCCTCAAGCCCTTCAGGAGAACTCCACGATGCGATCGCTGCTCTCGCGTGTGCTGCTGTGTTCGACCGCCGTCGCCGTGACCACCGCGGCCCTCGCCGCCGGTCCGAACGACGCCCGGGTCGCCGGGTCCGAGGTTCCGTTGATCCCCCGGCGGGTCCTGTTCGACAACCCGGATAAGGCGGCGCCGCGGATCAGCCCGGACGGGGCCCGCGTGTCGTGGCTTGCCCCGGTGGACGGCGTGATGAACGTGTGGGTGGCGCCGGCGGGCGACCTTTCGCAGGCCAAGCCGGTGACCCGGGACACGAATCGGGGCATCCGGGTGTACTTCTGGGCGTTCGACAACCAGCACGTGGTGTACCTGCAGGACAAGGGCGGCGATGAGAACTGGCGGGTGTTCAGCGCGAATGCCGCCACCGGGGAGGTGCGCGACCTGACGCCCTTTGACGGTGTGGCGGCGCGGATCGAGGGCGTGAGCCAGCGCATCCCCGGCGAGATCCTCGTCGGCCTGAACAACCGCAACCCCGCGTTCCACGACGTGCACCGCGTGAACCTGGCCACCGGCGAGATGACGCTGGTGCAGGAGAACCCGGGGATGATGGGGCGCGGGATGGTCAACGGCTTCATGACCGACGCGGACTACAAGGTCCGTTTCGCGGCGGTGCTCAACAGCGACGATGGGAGTCTCTCGCTCCTGCTGCCGCCGGGCGGGGACGGCGCGGACTGGAAGGAGTTCACGAACATCCCGATGGAGGACCAGATGTCCAGCGGCCCGCTGGGCTTCGATAAGACTGGCAAGGTCCTGTACATGTCGGACAGCCGCGGGCGCGACACGGGCGCCGTATTCACTTGGGACCTCGCCACAGGTGAGAAGAAGATGGTGGCGGAGGACCCGCTGGCCGACTCGGGCTCGCTGATGATCCACCCGACGACCTACGAGATCCAGGCGGTGGCGTTCGAGTACGACCGCGAGCGCTGGAAGATCGTGGACAAGTCGATCGCCCCCGACTTCGAGGCGCTCCGCAAGTTGCGCGACGGCGACTTCGAGGTCGTCAGCCGCACGCTGGACGACAAGCGCTGGGTGGTGGCGTTCATCAGCGACACCGGCCCGATCGCGTACTACCTGTGGGACCGGCCCACTCAGAAGGCGCAGTTCCTATTCAACAACCGCAGCGCGCTGGAGAAGTACGTCCTGGCGCCGATGCGCCCCGTGATCATCAAGAGCCGCGACAATCTCAACCTGGTGTCGTACCTCACGCTGCCCGTGTCTTCGGCCTCGCCCGGCGCCGAGCGCCCGAATGAGCCGCTGCCGATGGTGCTGCTCGTCCACGGGGGCCCGTGGGCGCGGGACTCCTGGGGCTACAACGGCCTGCACCAGATGCTCGCCAACCGCGGGTACGCGGTGCTGAGCGTGAATTTCCGCGGGTCCACCGGCTTCGGCAAGAATTTCGTCAACGCCGGCAACAAGGAATGGGCCGGCAAGATGCACAACGATCTCATCGACGCCGTGGACTGGGCCGTCGCCGAGCGCATCGCCGACCCGGCGCGCGTCGCCATCATGGGCGGCTCCTACGGCGGGTACGCCACGCTCGTGGGCCTGACGTTCACGCCCGAGAAGTTCGCCTGCGGCGTGGACATCGTCGGGCCCTCGAACATCGTCACGCTTCTCAACACCATCCCGCCCTACTGGGCGCCGGCGATCAAGATGTTCAAGGACCGCGTGGGCGACCACACCAGCCCCGAGGGCCAGGCGTTCCTCCACGAGCGCTCGCCGCTCACCCACGTGGACAAGATCCAGCGCCCGCTGCTCATCGGCCAGGGCGCCAACGACCCGCGCGTGAAGCAGAGCGAGTCCGACCAGATCGTGGAAGCGATGCAGAAGAAGGGCATCCCCGTCTCTTACGTCCTGTTCCCCGATGAAGGGCACGGCTTCGCCCGCCCCGAGAACAACCTTTCCTTCTTCGCCGTCACCGACGCCTTCCTCTCCGAGCACCTGGGCGGGCGCACCGAGCCGATCAGTTCCAACGACTTCGCGGGCTCGACCATCCAGGTCCCCACGGGCGCTTCGGGCGTGCCCGGCCTGACCGAGGCTCTCCCCCGCTGAGCCGCCGACGCCGAACGATCATCAGCAGGCCCCGGACCGCTTGGTCCGGGGCCTTTTTTCTTGCCGTCGGCGGCGCCGCTCAGGACCGCTCGTGGACGATCTCGAACGCCTTCATCTTCTGGTTCTCCGGGAGCAGGTACCAGAACTCGAGCGTGTGCTTGTCGGGGCCGTCCATCGTGATGGTCATCTCGAAGTCCAGCATCATCCCCGTGCTCGGGTCGGCTTCCTGGCCCCGCGCGGTGAGTTTCGTGCCGTCCTCGTTCATCGTGCCGGTGTAGTGGATCATCCCGGTGGACATCGAGGACAGCCAGACGCCCTGATACTGCTTGGTGGCGTTGTCGAAGCCGAGGTAGCCCACGCCGTGGTACGGGCCCATCGGCGTCTCGCCGGAAAGTTCCTCGCGGATGAAGCGGTTGTCGAGGTCCCAGGACTTCTGGACCTTTCCGCCCGTTTCGATGGGCTCGGCGCCCGGCGCGACCCACGCGCGCGTGGTCGTCTTCCACGTTCCGATCAAGGGCTGGAGCATCTGGTGATGCTTGCCGGGACGGCTCGCCGCGGCGTAGGCCTCCATCAGCGCCGCAGCGTCGGGTTCCTGGTCCTGCGCGACGGCGGGGCCGGCCATGAGGCCGACGGCCACGATGATGAGCAGTCGTTTCACGAGGTCGTTCCTTTCGTTGGCGCCGCACGGCGGCGGGGCAGAACGTTAGCGCCCGTGGATGGTCCGCAGCCGAACGGCCGCCGGGTTGGCGAGGACGACGACCACGGGCTCACCCTGCGTCGGCCAGCGGGCGATCTCCGCGGGGGCCTGAGCAGTCATGGCGCCGATCTCGCCGGTGGACGCGGCGGATGCGAACGCGAGCGCGGGGCCTTCGCCCGCGAGCAGCGCCGCGGCGTCTTCCGGCGTCCCGTGCACCTGCATCGTGCCGATCGCGAACTGGAGGGCGTAGGGCGCATCGACGTCCACAAACGCGGCGCCGGCCTGGACCAGGGGCCGTAGTTCGTCGCCGATCGCGCTCAGCGCGCGCCCTGTGACGACGTGGGGATGATCGCGCCGTTCGATGTGGTACTGCCCCACGGCGGCGCCTGCGGCGACGGCCAGCGCGGCGGCGCAGGCCGTGAGCGCTCGACGGCGCGTCGCGAGCAGGGGCCAGGCGGCGACCTCCCGCGCTGCAAGGATGGCGATGAAAGGGGCGAAGGGCAGGATGTGCTCGGCGCGCGGGCGGGAGGCAAAGCACACGACCAAGAGCCCGCCGACGACGGCGCAGAACAGGAAGCGCTCCAGACGGCGCGTGCGCAGGTCCGCAGCGGGGCTCGCCCAGAGGCGCCACATCGCCACGCACGCCAGCGCGCTCCAGGGCGCCAGCCGGGCGAGCAGGTACCACGGCGCTCGGAGGAAGCCCTTGCCCAGATACTCATCGCTGCGGGCCCCAAGCGCGTGGCGGGTCAGTTCGTCGCCCAGCGCCGTCTGTGTGAACGCGTCGCCCAGCCGCCAGCGGGCGGCGAGGAACCAGCCGGCGACGATCAGCACGAAGAGCGAGAAGCCCACGAGGTGGCCCAAGGTGTCGAAGCGGCGCGGGGGCGTGGAGTGGGCGGGCGCCTCGGGCTTGGGCGCGCGGGTCAGCGGGGCCGCGAGCAGGCCCGCGAACATCAGCGGGATGCCGAAGGGCGTCTTGGCGAGAGTGACGACGGCGGCGGCGAGCCAGACCCAGAGCCATCCGCGCCCTCGGTCCCACGCCCGCCATGTGAGCAGCGCGCCGACGAACACCGCGAGCATGAAGACCGCGTCGGGGCGCACGAGCCAGAGGTGCTTCACGGCGACGGGCGAGGCGAGCGTCGCGGCGCCGGCGAATAGACCTGCCGCAGGGCCGAACCAGCGGCGCGCGGCGCAGCCGGCGAGCAGCGCCGTCGCCAGCGTCGCCAGCGCCGCGGGAAGGCCGGCGGTCAGCCATGTCACGCGCCCCGCGGGCGCGGAGATCGCTGCGGCGAGCCACGGGTGCAGGGGCGGCTTGGTGGCAGGGCGACCGAACGGGTCGCGCTGGGCGATCCACTCGCCGTTGGCGGCGATGTCCACCGTGTACGAGGCGGTGAGCCATTGGTCGTTGTCGAGGAGGTCGGGCGGCGCGGTGTAGCGCGCCAGAGCGATCAGCGCCCAACCGGCGAACAGGATGGCGAGGGCGACGGCCCAACGGACGGCCGGCGCTGGCGCCGTCTGCGGCGCCGGGGGCGCGGGGGAGGCGGCGTCGGGGGGGCTGGTTGCGGGGCTCTGCATCAGTCCTCTGGGAACTGCAGCGAGGGCTCGGGCGTCGCCGGGGCGGGGACGCCGATCCGCCGCGCGCCGGCCTCGGTCAGGCGGCGGCCCTGGCGCGTTCGGGCGACGAAGCCGATCTGCAGGAGGAAGGGCTCGACCACGTCCTCGAGGGTGCCGGCGTCGTCGTTCATGGTGGCGGCGACGGCTTCGAGGCCTACGGGCCCGCCCTTGTAGGTCGTGCCGATGGTGCGCATGTACGCGCGGTCGAGTTCGTCGAGCCCCAGGTCGTCCACGCCCTCGAGCGCGAGCGCCTCGTCGATCACTCGCGTGGAGACTGCGCCGCCGGCGCGGACCTGCGCGTAGTCGCGGACGCGGCGCAGGAGGCGGTTGGCGACGCGCGGGGCGCCGCGGCTGCGGGCGGCGATGGCGGCGAGCGCCGACTCCGGGACGGCTTCGAGCCCCAGGAGGGACGCGCTGCGCCGGAGGATGACGATGAGTTCCTCGAGCGAGTAGTGGCGGAGGTGGTGCGCGATGCCGAACCGGCTGCGCAAGGGCGATGAGAGCATGCCCGCGCGCGTGGTGGCGCCGATGAGGGTGAAGGGCTTGAGCGTGAGCGAGACGGCGCGGGCGTTCATGCCGGCTTCGACGGTCACGTCGATGCGGAAGTCCTCCATCGCGGGGTAGATGAACTCCTCCACAGCGGCGGGCAGGCGGTGGATCTCGTCGATGAACAGCACGTCGCCGGGCTGCAGGCGCGTGAGGGCGCCGACCAGGTCGGTGGCCTTGGTGAGCGCCGCGCCGGAGCAGGTGTAGATGCGGCTGCTCATCTCGGCGGCGATGACGTGGGCGAGGGTGGTCTTGCCCAATCCCGGCGGGCCGTGCAGGAGGATGTGCTCGGCGGGTTCGGAGCGGGATCGGGCGGCCTCGACGGCGATCCTCACCCGTTCGATCAGTTCGGTCTGCCCGACGTACTCCTGGAGCCGCGCGGGGCGGAGCGACCAGTTCGCCCGGTCGTCCTCGGGGCTCTGCGACTGGCTCGAGATGACGCGCGTCGTCGCCACTTCGGGACAGTCTAACCCCGCCGACCCGCCGACACCCGGCCCGGCGCTACCCTTCGCGCATGGCGAATCCCGGATGGAACTGGAAATTGCTCCGCTGCGGCGAGTTCCGGCTCGACGGCGGATCGATGTTCGGCATCGTGCCCAAGGCCCTGTGGGCCAAGGCGGCGAATCCGGACGAGAAGAACCGCATCCGTCTGCAGACCAACGCGCTGCTGCTGGAGCGCGAGGGGCGCGTCGTGGTCGTCGAGGTGGGCAACGGCGACAAGTTCGGGCCCAAGGAGCGGGATATCTACGCGATGGAGGACCGGTCCATCCTCGACGCCCTGCACGAGGCGGACTGCCGCCCGGAGGACGTCAGCGACGTCATCGTCACGCACCTGCACTTCGACCACGCCGGCGGCCTGACCCGGCTTCCGCGGGCGGGCGAGCCCGACGGGCCGCGCCTGACGTTCCCCAATGCCCGGATCGTCTCCCAGCAGCAGGAGTGGGACGACGCCCTGGCGAATCGGTCGTCGATGACGCGGACGTACCTGCGTGAGCACCTGACGTCGGAGGTCGCCGAGCGCCTGCACCTGGTGGAATCGGCGCCGCCGCTGCTGCTGCACGGGCCCGGACGCGCCCCCGAGCCGAGCCCGGCGGGCGCGGGGACGTTCTTCGACTTCGTGGAGGTCCTGCCGGGGATCGACGTCTTCCGGGTTCCCGGGCACACCTGGGGCCAGCAGGCGGTTCGCGTCCGGGCGATCGGGGGCGAGACAGTCGTCTTTACGCCGGACGTGATGCCGACTGTTCACCACCTGGGCGGGCCGTACAACATGGCCTATGACGTGGAGCCCTACGTGAGCGGGCTGATGCGCCACAAGTACCTTGAGGCCGCGGCGAGCGAAGGGTGGATCCTGGCGATCGACCACGAGCCCGACACCCCTCTGGTGCGTGTGGTGGCGGAGCCGGGGAAACCCGGTGTCTGGCGTCCGCACGCCCTGTAAGGGGTCATCGGCGCGGGGGTAGGCGGCGGGCGCCCGGGTTGGCTAGACTCGGCGGCGCGGCCGATCCGGCCGATGTCCCCGCACCCACGGCGGTTCCAGAGCGTTGAACGAGCGTCACCACGACAACGAGGGTTCCGGCTCCATCGGCGGCGGTGTGGCCGTGGCCGCCGCGCCGTCGGCGCCCGCGTCGCAGAACGGCGCCGCGGCGCGTCCGCGTCGGCACGTGGAGACGCGTCAGTTGCACGTCCGCAAGCCGTGGATGGACCGTTTCGAGGCGTGGGTGAGCCGTTTGACGGCGAGCAACAACTTTGTGCGCCGGATCGCGTCGATGATCTGGCTGCCGTACGCGTTCCGGTCCGGCATCAAGATCAAGCGCGTGGATTCGAGCAAGTTCACGGCGGTGCTGCCGTTCCGCCGGGCCAACCGCAACTGGTACAACGCGATGGCCGGCGCCGCGCTCGTGGGCAACAGCGAGATCTCTGCGGGGATGTACGTCTACGGACGCTGCGGCGGGGACTACACGGTGGTCTGCAAGAACCTCGAGTACAAGTTCCTGCGCCCGTGCTTCGGGCCGGCGATCTACAAGGCCACGCCCCGCCAGGACATCGATGCATTCCTCGCCGAGGGCAAGGAATTCAACATCGACATCGACCTGGAGATCGTGCAGCAGTTGCCGACCCGGGAGTTGAAGGAGCGGCGTGTCGGGACGTGCCTGTGCACGTTCCACGTGACGCCCAAGAGCCACCATCGGGACAAGAAGTCCCGCCGCCGTCGCAAGTAGCCGGGCGCCGCGGCCGGCCCGCTGGCACAATGGCCCCCGTGACGGGCCTCGCCACTGTTTCTGACCGCATCCACTGGCCGACCGCCGTCGGGCGTGGGGCCTTTTTGGCCTGCTCGTGGACGTGGTGCATCGGCATGTGGCTGCCGGTGATCCTGATCCGGGAGTTTGGGTGGATGGGGTTCATCGCGTTTGCGATCCCCAACGTGGTTGGCGCGGCGGGCATGGGGCTGGCGCTGCGCCGGCCGGGCGCGAGCGAGCGGCTGAGCGTTCGGTACGGGCGTGCGATGCGGGCGTTCTCGCTCGCGACGATCGCGTTCCACGCGTTCTTTGTGACGTGGATGATGGGGCCGCTGGCGTCGTGGGTGAGCGGCCTGCTCGTGGCGGCGCCGGCGCTGATCCTGGCGGTCGGCGCGTTCGGGCTTCGACCGCTGGGCAGCCGGGCGTGGACGGCGCTCGCGCCGCTGTGCTGGCTGGGCTCGGCGACGCTGCTGGGGACGTGGCTGTTCCTGGGGCGCGGGGGGATCGTTCTGCCGGAGATGTGGGGCCGGAGCCATCCGACGGGCCTGCTGTGGCTGACGCCGGTTCTGGCGCTGGGCTTTGGCGCGTGCCCGTTTCTCGATCCCACGTTCCACCGCGTGCGCCGGGAGACGCCCGGCGCGACGGGCTCCGCGGCGTTCGTGCTGGGCTTCGGGGCGCTGTTTCTCGTGATGATCGTCGCGACGGCGCTGTACGCCGGGGGGGCGATCGAGCGCCGGTCGCTGAGTTCCTTCGTGCTGGGGCACATGCTGCTGCAGTCGATCTTCACCGTCGGCGCGCACGCGCGGGAGGTGGACCGCAGGACGCTGTGGACGCCGATCCTGATCGGACTGGCCGCGGCGCTGGTTCCAAAGAGCGCGTGGTTCGCTTCGCCGGGCCTGAGTTCCGAGGACGTGTACCGGCTGTTCATGGGTTTCTACGGGCTGCTGTTCCCGGCGTACGTGTGGATCGTGATGACGCCGCGACGGTCGGCTTCGGGGCTGGCGACGTGGCTGGGGGCGTTGGCGTTGGCGGCGCCGTGCTTTTGGCTTGGCTTCATCGAGATGCGTTGGGTGTGGCTGGCGCCGGGTTGCGCGATCGTGCTGGGGGCGCCCCTGGTGCGGGGTCTATTCGGCCCGGCGAAACGGGGCCATATGGGGGCTGATCCGGCGTCCTGGTGAGGCGGTTCGGACCTATACTTCGGGCCCCTTCCGAAGGCCCAACCGGAGACGTCCCCAGGCATGGCCGACCCCATCGACAACGACGGCGCCCCCGCGCCGGAGCGATCCGAGATCGTTCCGCACGGCGGCACGATCATCGACCTGCAGATCGAGCGCGAACTGCAGGATTCCTACCTCACCTACGCCATGAGCACCATCATGGACCGGGCGCTGCCCGACGTCCGCGACGGGCTCAAGCCCAGCCAGCGGCGCATCCTGGTCGCGATGAACGACCTCAACCTCTCGCCCGGGCGCAAGCACAGCAAGTGCGCCGGCATCGTGGGCGAAACGATGAAGAAGTACCACCCGCACGGCGAGGGCGCGATCTACCCCACGCTGGTGAACATGGCGCAGGACTGGAAGATCCGCTGCGCGCTGGTGCAGAAGCAGGGCAACTTCGGCTCGATCGACGGCGACCCGCCGGCCGCGATGCGGTACACCGAGGCGCGCCTGGCGCACGCGTCGGTGGAGATGCTGGAGGACCTCAAACTCGGCACGGTGGATTTTCAGCCCAATTACGACGACACGCTGGAGGAGCCGAGCGTGCTGCCGGCGCGGTTCCCGAACCTGCTGGTCAACGGTTCGACGGGCATCGCGGTGGGCATGGCGTCGTCGATCCCTCCGCACAATCCGGCGGAGATTCTCGACGCGATCGTCGCCACCATCGACAATCCGGAGATCGGGCTCGACGAACTGATGAAGATCGTCCCGGGGCCCGACTTCCCGACGGGCGGCACGATCTGCGGGCGGCGGGGCATCTACGAGGCCTACGCCGGCGGGCGCGGGCGCATCACCCTCCGGGGCGACCTGCACACCGAGCCCACCCCGGGCATGAAGGACCGCCAGCAACTGGTGATCACGTCGATCCCGTACCAGACCAGCGGCGAGTCGCTGATGGAGAAGATCGTCGAGGCGGTGCGCGAGGAGCGCATCAAGGACATCTCCGACGCGCGCAACGAGTCGGACATGAACAACCCCGTGCGCATCGTCTGCGAACTCAAGCGGGGCGCCGATCCGGCGGTGGTCGAGCAGCAACTGTACCAGTTCACGCCGCTGCAGCAGACGTACTCGATCATCAACATCGCGCTGGTCAACCGCCAGCCGCGGACGCTCTCGCTCCGCGAGATGCTGCTGCACTACGTCAACCACCGCATCGAGGTGATCCGCCGGCGGACCCAGCGACTGCTGCACGAGGCGCAGAAAAAAGCCCACGTGCTGGAGGGCCTGATCTTCGCGGTGTGCGACATCGACGAGGTCATCGCGCTTATCCGCTCGTCGAGCACCCGGGAGCAGGCCATCGAGCGCCTGGCGGCGCGGGGCTTCCGCATCGCGCCGGGCCACCCGTACGCCCCCAAGATCCCTGCGCGCCTGATCGAGCGCCTCGCCGGCTCGCCCGACGGGCTGACGCTCTCGCGGGTGCAGGCCGAGGCGATCGGCGCCATGCGGCTCATCCAACTCGTGGGCCTGGAGATCGAGCGGCTGGTCGAGGAGTACCGCAAGGTCGTCGAGCAGATCGAGGACTACGAGGCGATCCTGGCCAGCCGCGAGCGTGTGCTGAACATCATCAAGGCCGACTGCGCCGACATGCGGGCGCGGTTCGCCGACGAGCGCCGCACCCGCATCGAGGACTCCGCCGCCGACATCAGCATCGAGGACCTCATCCAGGAGCGCGAGATGGTCGTCATCATCTCGCACCAGGGGTACGTCAAGCGCCTGCCGGTGGACGCCTACCGCCTGCAGGGCCGGGGCGGAACGGGCGTGATCGGCGCGGACTCCAAGGACGACGACTTCATCGAGCACCTGTTCGTCGCCAGCACGCACGACGACCTGCTGTGCTTCACGAACACCGGTCGCGTATTCCGGCTCAAGGTCTACGAACTGCCCGAACTCAACCGGACCAGCCGGGGGCGCGCGATCGTGAACCTGATCGACCTCCGCGAGGGCGAGAAGGTCCGCGCGTTCCTCAACATCAAGGACTTCGAGCGCTCGAGCGACTTCCTGATCTTCGTCTCCGCCGAGGGCGTCGTGAAGCGCACCGCCCTCAAGGAGTACCGCAACGTCAACAAGTCCGGCATCATCGCCGTCGGGCTCAAAGAGGGAGATTCCCTCCTGGACGTCGCCGTCACCAAGGGCGACGACGACATCCTCCTGGCCACCGCCCAGGGCATGGCCATCCGGTTCCAGGAGGACGACGCACGCCTCATGGGCCGTTCCGCGGCGGGCGTGAAGGGCATCGACCTCGCCGAGGGCGATTCGGTCGTGGGCCTCGTGCCCATCCGCATCGCCCGCGACGCCGACGGCGACCGCGCCGCGGCCGACGCCGACACCGACCTGCTCACCATCACCGAGCAGGGCTACGGCAAGCGCACCTCCGTCGATGAGTACCTCGTCCGGCCCGAGACCGGCAAGCCCCGCGCCCAGTCCAGGGGCGGCAAGGGACGCATCGACATCGACACCGGCGAGCGCAACGGGCGAGCGGTCGCGGCGCTGCGCGTCGTGGATCAGGACGACGTCATGGTCATCAGCCAGGGCGGCATGATCGTCCGCATCCCCGCCGGCGAGATCCGTAAGACCGGGCGCGGAGCGCAGGGCGTGCGGGTCGTTCGGCTCAAGGAGGGCGATCGCGTCATCGCCGCGGCCCGGGTGCCCGCGGGCGCCGGCGGCGCCTCGCCCGACCCGACCACCGGCGCCCCCGGTTCCGGCAGCGCCTCGGGAACTCCGCCGCAGCCCGAGGCGTAGGTTTCATCAGCCCCCGCGTCCCGCTTCGTGCTAGTCTGCACCTCCCCACCCTCAGGGAGCCCCCCGATGGCCAGCAACTGGTCCGACGACATTGTCATCGCCGAACTCGCCGACGAGCCCGCCCTTTCCGAGGAACTCAACGGCGTGTACGCCCGGCTGGTCGCGATCCCCTCGGAGAAATCGCCCCACGTGGTGCTCAACCTCTCGGGCGTGACGTACCTCAACTCGTCCAACATCGCCCAACTCCTCCGCCTGCGCAAGCGGCTGGACGAGTGCGACCGCTCGCTGCGGCTGTGCTCGGTCTCCGATCAGGTCTGGTCGATCATGCTCGTCACCGGGCTGGACAAGGTGTTCCGCTTCGCGTCGGACACCGCCAGCGCCCTGGCCTCCCTCCAGATCGAGGACCGCAAGCGCTGAACCCGCCCCGTCTCGGCGCTTCCGGCCCGTGGGGGGCATCCGGGCCGTCCGGGGGCGGTAGACTCCAGCGGTGAGCGTGATCGACGTCCAGCCCGCACCCGCCCGACGCAACCCCGTGGATTGGGACGCGCGCCCGGTCGTCGCCGAACTGCAGGGGGTCCGGAAGATCTACTACAAGCCGGACGGGTCGGTGCTGGTGGAGGCGCTCCGCGGTGTGGACATGCGCATCCCGCAGGGCCAACTCGTGGCCATCATGGGCGCCTCGGGCTCGGGCAAGTCCACGATGATGAACGTGCTGGGGTGCCTGGACCGGCCGACCGAGGGCAAGTACCTGCTCGATGGCCAGAACGCCGCGACCATGGACGACGAGGCCCTGTCCCACTTTCGGGGCAAGAAGATCGGCTTCATCTTCCAGGCGTTCAACCTCATCAGCCAGTTGACGATCGCGGAGAACGTCGAGGTTCCGCTGTTCTACCAGGGCGTGAGCCCGGCGGAGCGCGAGCGCCGCGCGATGGAGAAACTGGCGCTGGTGGGCCTGGGCGACCGCGTGCACCACCGGCCCTCGGAACTTTCGGGCGGCCAGCAGCAGCGTGCGGCGATCGCGCGGGCGCTGGTCACCGAGCCGGTGATCCTCATGGCCGACGAGCCCACCGGGAACCTCGACTCCGCGACGGGGCAGGCGATCCTCAAGATCTTCGACGACCTGCACGCGCAGGGCATGACCATCATCATGGTCACGCACGACCCGGCGATCGGCAAGCGCTGCGAGCGCGTCGTCCGGCTTCGCGACGGCCTGATCGAGACGGACATTCTCAACTAAGTAAGGCTCGCCGCCCGGCCGCCGCTGCGGCGGAGCCCGTACCATGTGCCCGCGATGCTCTTCCTCGGCGTCGATCCCGGACTGCGCCTGACCGGCTACGCCTGCGTGGGGGTGGACGGCCCGAGTGGTCCGGCGACGGCGGAGCGCCCGCGCCTGATCGAGGCGGGCGTGTTCCGGCTGCCAGCGGGCCGACCGGTGGCGGACCGGTTGGTGGAGTTGGAGCGCGACCTGGCGGACGCGGTGGAGCGGCTGAAGCCCGACGCCGCGGGCATCGAGGGGCTGTTTGCGCACTACAAGCGTCCGATCACGGCGGTGGCGATGGGCCACGCGCGGGGCGTAATCCTGCTGACGCTTCGCCGGGCGGGGGTGGAAGTGGTGGAACTCAAGCCCACGCGGGTGAAGAAGTCGCTGACGGGCTTCGGGCACGCGAGCAAGCGTCAGGTGCAGGAGGCGGTTCAGGCCCAGATGGGGCTGGACCGCCCGCCCACGCCGGCGGACGTGGCCGACGCCATCGCCATCGCCCTGTGCGCCGCCCGCTCCGCTTCATCGAATACACTCCCGGCCCTATGAGCATCGGCGACAAGCCAACTACCCAGGCGCGGGCCCAGGTCCTCATCGTCGAGGACGAGGTCGAGCACGCCGAGGTCATGGCCGAGGCGCTCCACAAGCCCGGGCACGTGTGCACCATCGTCCACGGCGTGGACGCGGCGCTGGAGGAACTCCGGGGTGGGGTCTTCGACGTCGTGGTCACCGATCTGCGCATGCCGGCGTCGGGCGGGAAGCACGGCGTCGCGCCCGACGGCGCCGACGCTGGCATGAAGGTGCTCGAAGAGGCGCGCCGGCTGCAGCCCCAGGCCGAGACGATCATGGTGACGGCCCACGGCGACGTGCCCACGGCACGGGCCGCGTTCAAGCACGGGGCGTACGACTTCATCGAGAAGCCCCTGGACCTCGAGGTGTTCCGGTCGCTGGTCAACCGCGCCGCGGAGAACGCGCTCCTCCGCCACGACTCCGAGGGACTCGAAGACCTCGTCCAGCACGACGGCTTCGACGGCATCATCGCCGGCTCCGAGCCGATGCGCCGAATCCTCCAGACCGTCAAGACCGTCGCGGCGTCCAATCTCCCCGTCCTCATCACCGGCGAGAGCGGCACAGGCAAGGAACTCATCGCCCAGGCCATCCACCGCAACAGCCCCCGCGCCCAGCGCCGCTACGTCGCTTTCAACTGCGCGGGGCAGAGCGAGTCGCTGCTGGAGGATGCGCTCTTCGGGCACGTCCGCGGCGCCTTCACCGGCGCGGACAAAGAGCGCGAGGGCGTGTTCGAGTACGCCCACGGCGGCACGCTGTTCCTCGACGAGATCGGCGACATGCCCCTGACCATGCAGGCGAAACTGCTGCGCGTCCTTGAGAACGGCGAGGTGGTCCGGCTGGGCTCCAACGAGCCCCGCAAGTCCGACGTGCGCTTCGTCTCGGCGACCAACAAGGATCTGCAGAAGGCCACCTCCGACAGCAGTTTCCGGCAGGATCTGTTCTTCCGCATCAAGGGCGCCCACGTTCATCTGCCGCCGCTGCGCGAGCGGCGCGAGGACATCCCCCGCATCGTCCGCCACGCCATCGCGCGGTACGCGGGCGAACTGGCGAAGGACAAGCCGCCGCCGGACATCACCGACGCCGCGATGATGCGCCTGACGGCGTACTCCTGGCCCGGCAACGTCCGCCAGTTGCTCAACGTGGTGCAGAACATGGTGGTGATGGGCCTGGCGGACGGGACGCTGGACGTGCGCCACATCCCGGCGGAGATCGCCACCCCGGACGACGATTCGACCCCGGAGAACGCGGGCGCCCTGGGCTCGCTCGCGGGGACGAGTCTGGAGGCCCTTGAGAAGCGCGCGATCCGCGAGACGCTGCGGCTGACGGGCGGGAATCGCGAGCAGGCCGCGAAACTCTTGGGGATCGGGGAGCGGACGCTGTACCGGAAGTTGAAGGACTACGGGCTGCGCTGATCGGCGTGCCTGTCTACTTCGCTCTCCGCGCCGACTCGGTCATCGCCTTCGCCAGTTCCTGAACGCTCCGCCGGGCGAACTGGATCACCTTTGGTCCGGTGTAGAGCGTCGAGACCTTGTGGTTCAACTGTGTCCCGCCCCAGTTGGCCACCCGATCGGCCCATTCCAGATTCGTCCGCGCCTGAGCGCCCGAGTGGTTCAGCGTGCCGTCCACCATGCGGAGTTCGATGCGCCCGGCCACGAGGGATTCGAAATCCTGACGGGCGTTGGGCGAGCCCCCCACCACGCAGAGGCGCCGCCAGCCCACGGCGCGGAACGCCTCCACCATCTCGTCCACCGCCGACTTGTTCGTCGAACCCGAGCAGACTTCGCAGTGCGCCGCGTCCAGCGCCTGCGCCACCTCGCGGCCACCCGCCAACTCCGGCGCCCGCTTGCGGCAGTCGCCCCGCGTGCAGACGCGGATGAACCGCTCCGCCACCACCGCCGCCGCGGCGGGCTGCTTCTCCTCGCTGATGTTCGGCTTGGCGACCCGCGAGATGCCCGCGTCCTCCAGCGCCTGAAGCACAACCGGCTGCCCGGGTGCGAGGCCGAGGCGGGAGAAGAGTTCGTCCTTGGAGATGGTCCGGGACAACGATCGCCAGCGTAGAGCGCCGGTCCGACGGGCGCCGCCGGTCGCTCCTGTGCGCATGTCCACGTCCATCGGGGGGAGGGGGCTTCCCTTTTGTGCAATCGCGCGTCATGATGGCCGATATGGAAGCGCTGCTGCTCGCCGTCGTCGCTGGCGGGTTGCTCATCGTGGCTTACTTCACATACGGCCGCTGGGTGGCGAGGCGAGTCTTCACGCTCCGAGAAGACTCGCCCACCCCCGCGGTGGTGTACGAGGACGGGCGCGACTACTGCCCGACGGCCAAGTCCGTCGTCTTCGGGCACCACTTCACGAGCATCGCGGGCACGGGGCCGATCGTGGGCCCGGCGATCGCGGTGATGTGGGGCTGGCTGCCGGCGGTCCTGTGGGTGGTGTTCGGCGGAATCTTCATCGGCGCCGTGCACGACCTGGGCTCGCTGGTGGTGTCGCTGCGGAACAAGGGGCGGACAGTCGGGGATATCGCGGGTGACCTGCTCGGGCCGCGCGTGCGGCTGATCTTCCTGTGCGTGCTGGCGCTGGGGCTGTGGATCGTCCTCGCGATCTTCGGGCTGGTGATCGCCAGCGTCCTGCGCCAGTTTCCCGCGGCGATCTTCCCCGTCCTCTTCCAGATTCCCCTCGCCATCGTCATCGGTGTGATGGTGCACCGGCGGGGCGGGTCGATCGTGCTGGTCAGCATTGTCGCCTTGGTTCTGATGTACGCCTCGGTCATGTTCGGGGACGCGTCCTTCGGCCCGACCATCGGGGGGCTGCACACGTTCAACCAGTTCCTCGCCGCGCAGCCGCTCTGGGCGTGGACGATCGGCCTGCTGGCCTATTGCTACATCGCCAGCGTGCTGCCGGTGTGGGTCCTGCTCCAGCCCCGGGACTACATCAACGCGCTGCAGTTGGTCTCGGCGCTGGGGCTGATCGTGGCAGGTTTAGTCGCCGCGGCGCTGTTCGGGGGGAAACTGGAGGTCGCCCCGGGCGAGGTCGAGCGCATCCCTCTGGAGATCGTCGCCCCGATGGTCAACTGGCAGCCCCAGGGCGCGCCGCCGATCGTGCCGCTCCTGTTCATCACCGTCGCCTGCGGCGCCATCTCGGGCTTCCACTGCCTCGTCAGCAGCGGCACCACCAGCAAGCAACTGAAGAAGGAGACCGATGCCCTGCCGGTGGGCTACGGGTCGATGCTCACGGAGAGTTTTCTGGCGATCCTGGTGATCGTGGCGTGTGTGGCGGGGTTGGGGCTGGGGGGTGTGACGGCCTCATTATCAGGCCCGGCCATCGGAGCCCTCCAGACCGATGCCAATGGAGTCAGCCGCCCCGTGCTGTTGGGCGCTCCGGTGACTGTCCCATTCGCGGGGGGGCAGCAACGAACGATCGGAGTTCTTGCTGAAGCTCGGATCAATCCCCGAGGCGAGTTGGAGGTGGCGGAGCACGCCAAGATCCACACACTGGCCATCGCAAGTTCGCCTGGATCATTCATCGGAGCGCTGGGATTGCAGACGGGATCGCAGCCGCAGTGGGATGCATATCGCGAAAATCCCGATCCGTTGATCGCGAGCGTGACGGGCGAAGCAGTCTACGATCCGCTCAGATTCGACGGCAGCGTGGTTCATTTACAATCGAATGGTGAACTCCGGCTCTACGGCGACCTCGCATTCGCCCAACAGTACAGGTCCTGGAACGCCGCGGGCGGGCTCGCGGCCACCGTCGGCGCGTTCGTCACCGGCGCGGCGAACCTTGTCGAGGCGCTCGGCATCCCCGAGGGCATGGCCGTCGCGCTCATGGGCGTGCTCGTGGCGTCGTTCGCGGGCACCACGATGGACACGGCGTGCCGGCTCAACCGGTACGTCCTGCAGGAACTGGCGCGGACGTTCCTGCCCAAGCGGGGCGCGTTCGCCTGCGCCGCGTGCGGGTACGACCTGAAGGGCGTGATCGACGGCAAACAGGTGGAGGTCGAGGTGGCCGCGGCGGCGATGGTCCGCTGCCCGGAGTGCGGCGCCGAGAGGCCGCAGCACGAGATTTACCACCACGACGCCGGCGATCGCGCGTGGCATGCGGCGTCGAATCTCAATCCCTTCAAGTGGCTCGCGACCGTGCACGGGGCGACGATGTTCGCCGTCGTCGCGGCGGCGATCCTCGCGGCGATCCCCCCCACCGGCGCCACGTGGACACTCGCGAACGCCGGCAAGGGCGGGATGATCCTCTGGCCGCTCTTTGGAGCGACGAACCAGTTGCTCGGCGGTCTGGCGTTCATCGTGATCTACGCCTGGCTCCGCGCGACGCGCCGGCCGACGTGGATCGTGGTCCCCGCGGCGATCTTCATGCTGATCGTGCCCGCGTGGGCGATGATCTGGCAGGCGTTCATCGGCAACGAAGGAACAGCGTCGTGGTGGGAGACGAAGCAGTGGCCGCTGCTGGCGTTCGCGCTCGTCGTGCTGACGCTGGAGGCGTGGCTGCTGATCGAGACGGCGCGCCGACTGCCGCGCCTGCAGCGTGCGATCGTTGACGCCCGAACGACCTAGTAGCGCGACAGGAGTTCCGTCAGGCGCTGGCGGTCCTTCTGGTTCTTGGTTTCGTTCGCGAGGGTCTGGAGCCAGGCGCGGACGGATTCGGCGCTCTCCATGCGCCGGAGCGCGGGGGCGAGCGCTTCGGCGTCGTCGGCGCTGGCGTGCGGGCGCACGTTGGCCTTGAGGACCTGCGCGGTGCGGAGGTCGGGCGGGACGAGCGCCAGCCGGGGCCGCGCGGCGAGCCAGAGCGTGTCCGCGGCGATGTTGCTCCGGCGCGCCCGGTCGGACATGCGCTCGAACGCGCTCACCGCGCCGGGCACGTCGCCCGCGCGGACGAGCGGGTAGAAGCACGCCTCCGCCAGTTCGGGCGAAACTTCGTGGTCCTTGTCCGCCAGCGCCGCGGCGAACAGCCCTGCGGCGTCCTCGTCGCGCCCCATGAGCACGAGCATCCGGGCGGCGTCGGCCAGCCGCCGCTCGCGGATGGCGGCGCGGAGGAGCCCGTCCAGCGGTTCGAGCCCCGACAGCGCCGGCGCGCCGGGCTTGCGCTGCGGCTCGCTGGTGAGGGTCAGCAGGGGGTCGCCGAAGTAGTTGAGTTTCCACGGCTCGAGCCCGTCCACGCGGACGGCGATCGAGAAGGGCGCCTTGGAGGACCAGCGCCGGGCCATGGTCTGGGGGTTCTGGAATGCGCGGAGGTAGGGCTCGTCCACCGAGCCGAAGTAGACGTAGGCGCCGCGGTCCATCCATCGCGCCGCGATCGACTGCCCGTCGTCGGGATTCTGTGCGGAGAAGGAGTGGATCATGTGGACGATGCTCGGCGTGCGCAGGAGGGGGATGTCGCTGGCGTCCACGTCGTCCTTGAGGAGGCGGAACCAGCGGCGCTGGCCGGAGGAGTTGAGGTGGATGAATCCCGCGTCCACGCCCAGGGCCGCGCGCGAGCGCCACGCCGCACGCCCCACGCCAGGGCTGCGGTCGGTGACGGACACCACGCCGCGTTCGCGCAGGATCGCGGCCGGGCGGTTGACGTCGTAGCCGGCCGTCTCGCGCCTGGATTCGTAGCCGTCCACGAACCAGCCGGAGCGCGGGTTGAGGAACAGCGAGCACATGGCGCGGTAGGCGCTGGTGGGCGCGTCGCCGGGCATGAGGCCAACGTACGCCCAGCGCAACTTCTGTTCGTTGCGCCCGAGCAGGTCGGTGACGGCCAAGGGCCCGTCGGCGCCGGGGTGCTTCGTGGGCATGTTCAGGCACACGGTGAACGCGTCCACCGCGTCGCCGAAGCCCGCGAACGGAAGTTCGAGCGATTCGCACAGGGACGCCACCGCTCCGTTGAGCGCCGCGATCTCCTCGGGGGCGACCTCGCCCGCGAGCGAGCGGGGCTCAACGTCCACCCACGCGATCGGCTGGCCGTAGCCCGCCGCCATCGCCAGCGCGCCAGCCCACGCGGGGTCCTTAATGGACGCCACGACCACGCCCATGGGGGCGAAGCGCAGTTCCTCCCAGCGCTCGCGGATCTTCTCGCGGTTCTCGGCGCCGAACGCCCGGGCCGCGGCGTCGTCCACGCGCTGGCGCAGGACCTCGATCGACTGCGCCCAGACCTGCCCGGAGCCCGGCCATCGGACGACCGCGTCGGGCCGGAAGGCGCGGACGAACCGCGCGATGCTCTCGGCGGCTTCAGCGGAGCCATCGTCGATCAGGACGGGGAATCGGGCCTCGGTCCGCCACTCGCCGATGGCCTCGATGTACGCCGACGCGTCGGGCACAATCACCACCGTGGAGTGCACGGGGATGTTCTGCCGGACCAGGGCCACGCGCACGCCCAGGCGGATCTGCGGCGGGAGCGAGGCGAAATCGATCGCCGGCGCGCCCGGCGCGGTCTGCTCGGGAACCGGAGGCGCCGTCTCGGACCAGTCGGGCTGGGCCGGCGCCTCGGCGGGCGGGGGCGCCTCGTCCTGAGCGCGCAAGCAGGGGGCAAGGAGGACGCAGGCGAGAGTCAGCAGGGCGATCGTTCGCGGCATGGCCGTGATGATACTGGCCCAGCATGGGGGATGTTCGGGCGAAACCACGATGCGAGGGCGATTCAGAACGGGCGGCGCGTGGGGTTCACGACCAGATTGTCGCGCCCCAGGATCAGAAGGTCCGCGATCTCGATCGCCTCCGCGAACGACGCCGCCGCGGCCTCGGCGTCGGCGCACTGGGGCAGCACCTTGCCCTGCTCGAGGTGCTCGACGGTGGGGATCGCGTCGCCGCAGACCAGCGTGGTGTGGCGCTGGCCCGCGATCAGCAGGCCGCAGAGGCCGGGCGTGACGCCCGGGAGCGGGAAGAGGTCGACGCGTTCGGCGAGCGCGTCGGGCGCGGCGCGGCATCGCTGAAGGACGGCCACGTCGTGCGCGATCATCTTCTGGAGTTCCTCATCGCCGCCTTCGGCGGCGCGCTGGAGGGCGTCGATCAGGGGCAGACCCACGCCCTCGCGCTCGGACTCGGCGATCCACCAGTCCGCGTCGGCGAACGCCTCGATCGACCGGCGTGCGTCCGGGCGGAACGAGGTCAGGAACACGTCGGTCACGTCGCGGGGCGCGACGTTGGCCCGCTCACGCAAGCGCGCGACGATCGCGGCCTCGGGCAGGCCGGGGTCCACCAGGATCGTGCGCCCGGCCGTGCGGATGAGCGTGGTCGTGGCGTGCCCTGCGCGGACGGGCGCGCGCTCGCTCCAGAGTGGGTGCGCCCCCAGGGCCCCGATGCTGACGACGCGGACGTCCATCGTTCAGCCGTTCTCCCGCAGGCGGCGCAGCGACTCGGGGTTCTGCGCCTTTTTCTCACGCAGTCGCTCGATCACCAGCGGCGGGCACATGCTCGACAGGACGCCGAGGTCGTTGCCCATCGCCGTGATCTGCTTGATGAGGCTGCTCGAGGTGTAGGCGAACGACTGGCCCGCGACGATGAACGCCGTGTCCAGCCCGGCGACCTCGCGGTTGGTGACGGCCTGCTGCACCTCGTACTGCAGGTCGGAGAGGTTGCGGATGCCGCGGAGGATCACCGTGGCGCCCACGTCCCGCGCGAAGTCCACGGTCAGGCCGTCGAAGTGCATGACCTCGACAGGCGACTCCGCGGGCTCTTCCGCGACCAGGTCGGCGACGAGGCGGCGGGCAAGGTCCACCCGCTCGTCGGCGCTGAAGAGTGTGGCCTTGCCGGGGTTCTGTCCTACGCCAACGATCAGACGGTCGAACAGGCGCCGACCCCGCCGGACCACGTCGAGATGGCCGTAGGTCACGGGGTCGAAGGAGCCGGGGTAGACGGCGATGTGCTGGCCGGGGGGCATGGGGGACAGTTTAGGGCGCCGGGCGTGATGGCCCGTGGGTCCCGCCCTGACCGCTCAGACCTTCGGCGCAGCGGGGAAGTCCAGCGGCGTGTCGTTGAAGATGTTGAACGTGTTCGTGAACACCTGCAGGGCGTAGACGGCGATGACTTCGGGGACCTGCTCGACCTTGTAGCCCGCGCCGATGAACGCCGCGAGGTCGGCGTCGGAGACGGAGCCGCCCTTTTCGTCGAGCGCCACGACGAACTTCGCGAGGGCGGCGAGTTTGGGGTCTTCGCCGGTCCCGCGCCGGGCCGCGATGGCGGCGGAGTCCGAGAGCCCGAGCGACTTGCCGATGACGGTGTGGGCCGCAGTGCAGTATTCGCAGCCCGACTTCTCGCCCATCGCCAGGCCGACGACCTCGCGCTCCTTGGGGCTGAGCGTGCCGTTGTGCAGCGCGCCCGCGATGCCGAGGTAGGTGTCGAGCGCGGCGGGTGAGTTGGCCATCGCCTTGAAGATGTTCAGGCCCTTGCCCTTGAGGGGACCGTCAAAGATCTCCTTGACGCGTCCGGTGGCGGCGGCGGGATCGATCAGGGGCAGACGGGGCATGGGCTGGCTCCTGTGTGCGAGGGCTTGGAAACGGGGCCGGCGCCCCGTGTGATTGAAACGATATGGCCATCCGAAAGGCCTCCGCGTGAAAGCGGCGTGGGGAGAACCCTAACTGAAACTTAGCGGCGTATGCTCTTCACGCTGCGTCAGGGCGCAGTACGTTGTCTGACACCGAGGAGCCGGCGGGCCGGGCGATGGAGCGTCCAGGGCCGCGGGTCCAAGGAGGGACCGGCAGAATGAACTCCCCCGGACGCAACCACTGGGACTGCGGGCTGGATGTCGGGCTACCCGGCGTCACCCGGATGGACATGCACTGCCATTCCTGGGCGAGCGATCGCCCGGTGGTCGCGGCGCTGGGCGTCGTGGATTGCCCGGAGTGCTTCTCACCCCCCGAAAAAGTCTACGACCAGGCCCGGGCCCGCGGGATGGACCTGGTGACGATCACCGACCACGACGAGGTCCGCGGCGCCATGGAACTGGTCGAGCGCGGGTTCGAGGGCGTGGTCGTCGGCGAGGAAGTGACGGTGTACTTCCCTGAGGACCACTGCAAACTCCACGTGCTGGTCTGGGGGCTGACCGCCGACCAGCACGAGGAGATCGGCGCCCTCCGCCTGCGCGAGGATGTGTACCAGTTCGCTGATTGGGTCCGCCTGCGGGGCCTGGCGCACGCGCTGGCGCACCCGCTGTACGTGCAGAACGGGCGGATGAGCCCCTGGCACCTCGAGCGCTGCACGCTGCTGTTCCGGGCGTTCGAGTTGGTGAACGGCGCACACTCGGGGGCGCACTCGTGCGCGCTGGAGCGCTACCTCGCGGGGCTCAACCCCGCGCGCCTGCGGGCGCTCGCCGAGAAGCACGGGCGCGAGCCGCTCTGGCCCAAGGCGTGGGAGAAGGCCGTCACGGGCGGCTCCGACGACCACGGCCTGCTGAACCTGGGGCGCACATGGACGGCCGTGCGGCGGGAGGACGGGCGGAAGATCGCCGACGGCGCGGAGTTCCTGCGTCGGGTGATGAACGCGGAGGCGGCTGTGGGCGGCGCGACGGGGCGCTCGGACCTGCTGGCGCATCAACTGACGGCCGTGGGCCTGCGCTGGTACGCCGAGAACCTGCACGGCCGGGCCAAGCCGCGTCAGCAGGTTGTGGCGAGCAAACTGGCGAAATTCGCGGGGCTGGACCTGCCCCGTCCGGGCAAGCCGGCGCTGGTGTGGGACACGCTCAAGCGCCAGGGGCTGCGTGAGGGCCCGGCGCTGGCGATCGGTGACGCGCTGCGTTCGGAACCCAAACCGCTCCTGGAGAAGTACCCCGATCTGGCCGGCCTGCTGGACCCCGGCTCGTGGGCGAAGGACGGGCCCGCGATCGCGCAGCACGCGCGCATGGCCGAGTTCTCCGACGATCTGTCCGAGGCGCTGGGGCGCGCGATGGCCTCCGGCGCCGTCCGCGCCATCCGCGAGCGCGACAAGGCGGGGATGGTGGACCACCTGACCTCGTACGCCATCGTCCAGGCCGCGCGCATCCCGTACATCATCTCGCTGTTCCACCAGAACAAAGAGCGACAGATGCTCGAACGACTGCAGCACGACTCCGCGGCGCCGGGTTCGGGCGCGAGCCCGCTCGACCGCCCCATGCGGGTGAGTCTCTTCACGGACACCCTCGGCGACGTCAACGGCGTCTGCCGATTCATTCAGAACGTCGCCGAGCAGGCCAACAAGACCGGGCACGACCTGCGCGTGGTGACGAGCACGACGTTCAAAACGCCCGACTGGCCCAACATCCACAACTTCGCTCCGGCGTTCGCCACGAAGATGCCGCGGTACGAGCAACTGGAGATCGTGCTGCCGCCGCTGATGCGGATCCTGCGCCACGTGGACGAGCACCAGCCCGACGTGATCCACATCTCGACGCCGGGCCCGGTGGGGATGATCGGCTACCTGGCGGCGCGGATGCTGCGAGTGCCGGCGCTCGGCGTGTACCACACGGACTTCCCGGCGTACGTGGACCACCTGTTCGACGACCACGCCTTCACGAAGGCGGCCGAGGCGTACATGCGGTTCTTCTACCGCCCGTTCACCGCGATCTTCACGCGCTCGACCGACTACGTCGATTCGCTCGCGAACCTCGGCCTGAACCGGGATCGGATCGTGGCGCTGCTTCCGGGCCTGGACACCGACGCGTTCCACACGCGGTACCGCGACCCGGGGCTCTGGGCGCGGTTCCCCGGCGTCTCGACGACGAGCGTGAAGTGCCTGTACGTGGGGCGCGTCAGCGTCGAGAAGAACCTCCCCGCGATGACGCGCGTGTGGAAGCGCGTGGCCGAGCGGGCACGCCAGCGTGGGCTCAACGCCGAACTGATCATCGTCGGCGACGGGCCGTACCGGAAGCAGATGCAGGAGGAACTCCAGGGCTGCCGCGCCCATTTCCTGGGCTTCCGGCACGGCGACGAACTCTCCGCGATCTACGCCTCGAGCGATTTCTTCGCGTTCGCGTCCACCACCGACACGCTGGGGCAGGTGGTGATGGAGAGCCAGGCGTCGGGTCTGCCAGTGATCGTCACCGATCAGGGCGGCCCCAAGGAGGTCGTGGACCACGACCTCACCGGGTTCGTGCTGCCGGCCGACGACGCCGACGCCTGGGAGCGCACGATGCTCGCGCTCATCGAGGACGGCGACCGACGCCGGCGGATGGGGCGGGCGGCGCACACGCGGATGGCGCGGTACAGCATCAGGGCCTCGTTCGATCACTTCTGGAAGGCCCACGTGGACGCCTGGCACGACCACCTCGCCACGCTGGGCATCCGGCGGCCTGACGACGAGGAACGGCGCGCCGAACCCGCAGACCCGTCCCCCTCTCCCATTCAGGCCTGAGGGCCGCGCCGCGGCTTGGGCGGCTTGACGGCGCCGCGCCGGGCGCGGAAGAACGACCGGAGCAGCGCGGCGCTCGGCTCGGCCATGACGCCGGCCACGATCTCGGGCCGGTGGTTGAGACGCGCGTCCGAGCAGATGCGGAACAGCGATTCGACCGCTCCGGCCTTGGGGTCCGAAGCGCCGTAGACCAGCCGCCCGACGCGCGCGTTGACGATCGCCCCCGCGCACATGGCGCACGGCTCAAGCGTCACCACGAGCGTGCAGGCGTTGAGCCGCCAGTCCCCCAGCGCTGCGGCCGCCGCCCGGATTGCCAGCAGTTCGGCGTGCGCGCACGGGTCGGCGTCGGCCTCGCGGAGGTTGTGGGCCGCGCCCAGCGCCCTGCCGGTGGACGTTTCGTAGATCACGGCGCCGACGGGCGCCTCGCCCGCGGCCGCGGCGGCTCGGGCCAGGCGCAGCGCGCGGCGCATGGCCCGGCGGTCCAGATCGGTCGGTTTCATTGGCTCGACGGCGCGGGGCATGGTCAGCCCTCGTCGTCCATCGCGCCGTCCCGCGTGGGGGCGGGGCCCGCCACGCGGCTCGCGGGCAGCGCCCGCGCCAACGTCAGGCCCAACTCGAAGAGAAAGTACAGCGGCAGCGTGAGCAGCATCATCGACGCGGGGTCGCCCGTGGGCGTCAGCACGGCGCCCAAGACGGCGCAGAGCGCGAAGGCGTGCCGGCGCCGCTTGGCCAGTTCGCGCGGCTCGACGATGCCGACCCACGAGAGCAGCAGCACCACGATGGGCGTCTGGAACGCCAGCGCGAAGACCAGCCCCAGCACGAAGATCAGGTCCACGTACTCCTTCACGCGGTACTGCTGGGCGATGAGGGCGCCGGGGGTCAGAGCCGTGGTCAGGATCGTCGCGGGCTCGACCTTCACCCGGAGTTGGTTCGTGGGGCGCAGCACCCATGCCGAGCCCACCGGCGCGTCGATCGGGTCCGCGTCGAGCACCGCCAAGGATGAAATCGAAACACCCTCGGGCAGCGGCGCCGACGGCACGTTCGGCTGCGCCAGGCCCGCGCCGAAGGAGATCAGGAAGAACAGCGCGACCGGCAGCATCGCGTAATAGAGGAACGCCGCGCCCGCGGCCGTCAGCGCCACGCTCATCGGCATCAGCAGGCGCGCGAAGCGACGCTCATTCTCGTACAGGCCCGGCCGAACGAACAGCCAGAGTTGCGCCAGGAGCCACGGGACCGAGATCAGGACCGCGGCGACCGTCGAGACCTTGACGTACGCGCCGAACGTCTCGACCGGGCTGAGCGCCTGGAGCGTGGGCGCCTGTCCGGCGCGGAGGAGTTGATTCTTGAGCGGCTGCAGGAGGAAGATCAGGATGGACTTACCGAACACAAGGCAAACAGCCAGGATTGGGATCACCCCGAGCATCGCCACGATCAGTCGCCGGCGCAACTCCTCGAGGTGGTCGCCGAATGACATGGCCTGGGCGGCGGGCGGGAGCATGGCGGCAGTTCCTCAAAGCCGACGATGCCCGGACGACCGAGGGGCTTTCCGGGGCCGCTCCGGGGGCGGTCAGGATAGTCGGACAGGCCCCGCCCGGGGCCGTCCAGCAGGAAACTCACGCCCTTGCCGACAGGAACGGCTCCCTCGTGCGTCTTACTGGTTCGGAGAACGCCAGCCCCATGGATCCCCTGACCCAAGCCGAACGAGCGATGCGGGGAGACCCGGAGGCGGTGCGCGCCCTCTGGGAGACCCATCGGCGCTGGGTCGCGGCGATCGTGCTCGCTCACATGCCCCGCGACGCGGAACTTGAGGACCTGCTCCAGGAGGTCGCCGTCCGCGTGGTCAAGCAGGTGCACCGCGTGCGCGACCCTTCGCTGGTGCGCCCGTGGCTTCGGAGCGTGGCGATCAACGTCGCGCGCACGGCGGGGCGGCGGCGCAAGGTCCGCATGCGGATCGTTCGATCGGGGGGCGCCGCGGAGCACGAGGGCGCTCACGACGCGCCGGCGCCGCTGGCGACGGTCGAGGAAGGGCGGCGGGCCCTGGCCGCGGCCCACCGGCTGCGCCCGGAGTACCGCGAGCCGCTGATCCTGCAGTGCGTGCGGGGGATGTCGTACCGGCAGATCGCCGACACCCTCGGCGTGCCGGTGACGACGGTGGAGACGCGCCTGGCCCGCGCGCGTCGGATGCTCCGGGAGGAACTGGAGCGTGAGGGCATCAGCCCAGAAGGACTCGGAGCCTGACCATGCACCCGAACCGCGAAGAAATTCTGATCGGACGCGTGACCGACGGCGAGGCCTCCCCCTCCGACTGGCAGGAACTGGAATCCCTGGCGGCGATCGACGCGACGGTCTGGACCCGCCTGGCCGCCGCTCAGCGTCGGCACGCCGAGTTGGAGCGCGCAGTGGACGACGCGCTCACCATCGCCGAACTCGTGGAGGCGCCGGAGTTCCTGGCGGATTCGGGCGTGCGGCTGTCGATGCGCTGGCGTTCGTATGCGGGCTGGGCGGCGGCGGCGGCCGTGGCGCTGGCGTGGGCCGGCGCGAGCCGGTTCAACATCGCCTCCGGCCCGGTGGGCGGGCAGATGTCGACGTTGGCTCCCGTGTCGCTGATGAACCCCGATGAACTGATGAACCGCTACCTCGACGAGGGCAAGCGCGAAGGGCGCGTCCTCGCCGAGTTGCCGATGGTGATGGTCGAGAGCCGGCCCCTGGCCGACGGGCAGGGCTCCGACGTCATCTATCTCCGGCAGGTGCTCGAGCGCGTGCGCGTGCAGGACGTCTATCGCATGGGCGAGGACGACCTCGGCCGCCCCACGCCCCTGCCTGTCGCCCCGCGGATTCAGCCCGCAAACCCCGACCCCATCTGAACTTTCGAACCACTCGTTGTGCTTTTAGGAGCGATGAACATGCGGACTCTTGCCACACTCACTCTCGTCTGCGGCCTGGCGGCCGCGGCGCCCGCGCTCGCCCAGCAGGCCGAGGCCCCCCGGGCCTCGGGATCGCGCGCCTCGACGAACATCACCGTCACGGGCGCCGACGGCTCGACGGTGCAGTTGACGATCCGCGGCGATGAGGCCGCGGCGTTCGTGGACGGCAAGCGCGTCCCCGACGAGCGCGTCGTGCGCGCGGGCGAGACGATCCGCGTGCTGGATGAGAAGGGCGAACTCATCAAGGAGTTCAACGTTTCCGCGGCCGGGACGGGTGTCTGGAAGGTGGACGGCGCCGGTCGGTTGGACGACCGGCAGGTGTGGGTCGCCAGCGCCGAGCCCCGCGCGTTCATGGGCGTGACCCTCGGCGATCTCGATGAGACGACCGCCGCGCAACTCAGCCTTCGCCCGGGCTCGGTCGTGACGATCACGACCGTCACGCCCGGCCAGCCGGCGGACAAGGCCGGGGTTCTTCCGCACGACATCGTCGTCGCCGTCGCCGGATCGGACGAGGCCGGCGCCGACGCGCTTCGGAAGGCCATCGCCGCGAAGAAGCCGGGTGAGACGCTCGAACTCCGCGTGCTGCGTGGCGGCAAGCATCAGGACGTGACGGTGACGCTGGGCGAGGCGCCGACGCCGATGGCGTACACCTTCCGGGGGACCGCCGAGGGGCCGAATGCGGGGCAGATCGAGGCGATGGTCCGGGGCGGCGCTTGGGAGGCCTCGGTGGAGCAACTCCGGGCGCAGTTGGAGCACGGGCGCGTCGCGTGGGAGGAGGCGATGGACCGGCTCTCGCAGGAGTGGGACAAACTTGACCTCAAACTTGACGACGCCGAACGCGCCAAACTCGAGGCGGCGCTCCAGCGCGTCCGCGAGTCGCTGGAGAATCTCGACGTCGAGATCGACCTTCCTCGCGTGCGATTCTTTGGGGATCAGGGCCGTCAGGCGGTGATCATGGCCCCGGCGGCCCCGCCGGCCCCCGCCGCGCCCGGCGCCCAGCCGGCGCCCCCCGCCGGCGCGTACCGATTTCTTCCGTCGGGCTCCGCAACCACCCCCGCGGACGAGCGGTTGAAGAGTATCGAGGAGCGCATGGACCGGATCGAAGCGCTCCTGCAGAAACTGGCCGAGAAAAACTGAGGCGGGGATTCCGAAAAAGAAGTCGGAGCCCCGCGGAACCCGGAACGGAACCGAGCGTCCCACTGCAACGTACTCCTCACGAGCGGGGGCTGGGAAAGGCCCACGCAAGACTCTCCGAGGGACGGGCTGGTCCCTCATGAAGCGCGGCCGTGCGACGCACACGGCCGCGTTTTTCTTTGCGCGCGCCCTGGGCTACCCTGTGCCCATGAACCGCGCTTCATTGATCGTGCTGACCCTCCTCGGCGGCGCGCTGGCGCACGGCGCCTCCGACGTCATGAGCGTGCAGGTGGACGCCACGGACATCGCGCGCCGGCTGGTCCACACCACCATCACCATCCCCGACGCCTGGGCGCCGGATGGTGAGGACCTGGACCTTCGCTACGTCGAATGGACGCCGGGCAATCACAACCCGAGCGGCCCGATTCAGAACGTGGTGGACTTCGTGGTGAAGGACGCCTCCGGCGCCGTCCTGCCCTGGCGCCGCGGGCACG
>JACVCK010000207.1 GCA_016742055.1 Phycisphaerales bacterium | reverse complement strand
CCCAGGCACTGCGCGCGGGCCTCGCGCCCGATGACGGACTGGAAGTCGCGGACCATCCTTGGGAAGGGGTGGGGGCCCACGACGCTCCCGAGGATGTAGTGCGTGCGCGCGTATGAGGCCATCCAGTCGCGCATGGCCTCGTTCGTGGCGTCCTTGAGCGTGCGCGAGCCGGAGTCCACCTCGCGGACCGTCGCGCCCATCAGACGCATCCGCACGACGTTCAGGCGCTGGCGGCGCGCGTCCTCCGTGCCCATGTACACCTCGCACGGCAGGCCCAGATGGGCGCACGCCGCTGCCGTCGCCACGCCGTGCTGGCCCGCGCCCGTCTCCGCGATGATCCGCGCCTTGCCCATCCGCCTGGCCAGCAGCGCCTGGCCGATCGTGTTGTTGATCTTGTGCGCGCCGGTGTGGCAAAGATCCTCACGCTTGAACCAGATCGTCGCGCCCGCGCGCCCGGCTCGCCGCCACGCCGCCTCCGTCAGGCGCGGCGCCGGGTGCAGCGGGGTCGGCCGGCCCACGAACGTCGCCAGGAGTCCGTTGAGTTCGTCATGGAATGTCGGGTCCGCCCGCGCCGCGTCGTACGCGCGCGTCAGTTCGTCCAGCGCCGCCGTCAGCGTCTCGGGCACGTACCGCCCGCCGAAGGCGCCGAAGCGTCCTCTCGCGTCGGGCGCCTGCGTCAGCAACGGACTCATGGGGGTCATGCCAAGACTCTACCCTCCGCGCTACAGGCCCGAACGATCGACCGCCTCCACGCCCACACCCGGCGCGCCCCGCTGCGTCGCGGCCGCCGCCCGCGCGTCGAGCGCGCCTGTTCCCGCCTCCGCCTCCGCTTGCTCCGCGGCGCGCCGGCCCCGGCCCACGTCCACGAACCACAGGCCGATCAGGCCCACAGCGAAGAACCCCGCCACCACCAGCAGCGCCGCGCGCCGCCCCGCGGAGCCCGACACCTCCCCGAACGTCCACGGCCCGATCGCGCCGGCCACCTTGTAGGCGATCCCCCAGAACGCGAAGAACTCCGCCGCCTTGTGCGCCGGCGTCATCGTCCCCACCAGCGCGCGGCTCGCCGAGCCGATCGTCCCCAGCCCCAGCCCGACGCCGATCCCCACGATCCAGAACGCCCATGGAGGGCCGGCCCCCGCCCCCGGCAGCGCCGCGGCGCCGACCGCCGTCGCCAGCCAAACCAGAAGCGCCGCAGAAATCACCCGCCGGTGCCCGACGCGGTCCTGCACCGCCGCCGTCACGAACGACCCCACGCCCGACACCCCGGCGAGCGCCCAGATGAACAGCACGAGGTCGCGCTGATTGGGCAGGTAGTCCTTCGCGATCACCGCCGAGAAGACGATGATCACCTGCACGCCGCAGGAATAGACGACGAACACCGCCAGGAACGTCGCCAGCGAGGAGAATCGGCGCAGTTCGCGAGTGGTCTGTGCCAGGCGTCGGAACCCGGCGGTGAGCAGCGGCCCCGACGCCGCGGGAGCCACGCGCCCGCGCTCGCGGAGGTACAGCGACGTGGGCAGGGCGTTGAACAGGAACCACACCGCCGCGAACACGAACACGGCGCGGAATCCGCCCTCGCGCCCCGTCGCCACGCCGGGGATCAGCAGCGCCATCGGCAGGCAGACCAGGGCGCCGATGTACCCCATGGTCCAGCCCGTCGCGGAGATGCGTCCCATCGTCTCGCGCGTGGCGATCTCGGGCAGGAACGCGGCCAGGAAGTTCTCGCCGAGCATGAAGCAGACGTTCGCTGCGATGTAGAGCGTCATCGCCAGGGCCACGTCGCCCGGTCCGACCAGCGCCAGCGACGCGGTGAGCCCGATGCACGCGCCGCCCAGGCCCATCAGCCAGCGCTTCTTCTGCGCCGTATGGTCCGCCAGCGCCCCGGCGATGGGGCTGAGCACGACGACGATGAGGCTGGCGATGGCGAACGACCGCCCCCACAGCGCCTCGCCCCGCGCCGGGTCGCCCACGACGATCGTCTTGAAGTAGATCCCGAAGAAGACCGTCGTCACGAGCAGCGTGAACGACTGGTTCGCCAGGTCGTACATGCCCCAGGCCCAGACCTCGCGCGCGTTGGGCAGTCCTCGGAAAGGGTTGAGGCTTCGGCGCATGCGCGCGGGCATCATCCCCGTGCGCGGATCCCTCCGCAACAGCGCACGAAAAAGGGGCCCCACCGGGGCCCCTCGAATCTGCCGGTCGAAATCCGCGCGTCAGTTGGTGGCTTCGGCTTGTTCAACGACCACCGGCGCGGGCGCCGCGAGGTTGAACTCCTTGAGGAGCGCGTCGATCTTCTCCGCCTTGGGCGCGATGGGCCCGCCGGGATGCAGGCCGTTGTGGCGGACCTTGCCGTCGGGGTCGAGGATGGCCACGTGGGGGATGCCGTTCACGCCGTAGTCGGGGTTGAAGACCTCCTGCTTGGCGAACACGACCGGCCAGGTCATGTCCTTCTCCTGCATGAAGCCGGCCATGAGCGAGCGCTCCTTGTCGGGCTCGCCCTTGCAGTCGATCGGCCCGTCGGCGCCGTAGTGCGCGCCCTGGATGCTGGTCACGCCCACGACCACCACGGGGTAGCCCTCGTAGCGCTCGACGAGTTCACGGACGTTGGGGAACGAGGCGATGCACGGCCCGCACCAGGTGGCCCAGAAGTCCAGCACCACCACCTTGCCCTTCAGATCCGACAGCGACGTGATCGACGGATCGCTCGACCACTCGACCGTCAGCGCCGGCGCCTTGTGGTTCATGAGTTCGCCGCGAGCGTACGCGCCCGCCAGGAACTCCGCGTTCTTCTCCAGACGGACCTTGTCGGCCTCTTCGGCCTTCGCGGCGGCGTCCTTGGTGGCCTTGAGCAGCCGGCCCCTGACCTCCTCGCGCATCGCGCCGTGGTCCTCGCCCAGCGCCATGAAGCCGTTGTACATGTACCTCGCGTTGCCCACGACCCGCGCCGGCATCTCGCCGCTGATCATCGTCGCCACCGAGCGCAACTCCGGCTCCAACTGCAGCAGGACCTCCTTCTTCGTCCAGCCCAGTTCCGAGAGCAGTTCCTCGCCCCGCTCCTGCATCAGCGCCTCGCGCAGGGCCGGGTGCGTCATCGCGCCGCGCAGCGCCGTCAGGCGCTCTTCCTCCGAGGCGTCTCGGGGCAGGACCGTCGCCAGCAGCGCCGCGGCCTCCGCGCCGTCCGCCGTGCGGTCCGCGGCGAGCGTCCGCAGACGCGCCGCCGCCTCCGGCTGGCGCTCCGCCGCCGAGATCGGGCGCATCAGCGCGCTGATCTGACCCGTCGTCAACTCGCCGATCTCGATCCCCGCCAGCGCCGCCTCGCCCGTCTCCTTGTATGTCTCGGCGTTGAGTTTCTTCTCCGCGCGAAGTTCCGCCAGACGAGTCTTCATCAACTCGTTCGCGCCGTCGATCTGCTCCTGCGTCGCCGGGCCCGCCAGCGCGGCCCCGCACACGGCAAGACCCGCGACCATCCACATCCACGACGCCTTGTTTCGAAGGTTCACAGCGTGCTCCTCATGGGGCCTCCGTCTCTCGACGCCGCGGCCCGTTGGTGACGCAGCCCGCCACTCGGCGGGTCTGTCAAGATTCTGTTCAGTCTACCACCCGACCCCGGCCCGGTTGCCCCTCAGGCGCCCCCGCCCAGAAGCCAGCCCTGGAGAAACTCCACCTGCGCGTTCTTCGCGTCGTTGGCCACCCGTCCGAACCCCGCGTGCTCCGCCGGAGCCCCCGTCGTCGGCCAGGTGGTCAGGACCACCTGGTCCGGCCGGGCGCCGAGCCGCGCGTACCGCGACCGCAGCGCCTCCGCGAACGATCGGATCGCCGCCACGGGAACCCACTCGTCCGCCTCCGAGTGCAGCGCCAGGAGCGGGATCGGCCGCCAGCCCTCGATGTGGCGCATCGGATCGAGCGCCGGGACGATCCCGCCGGCGTGCGGCCCGCGGTAGGGCGTGTGTCTCTAACACA
>JACVCK010000206.1 GCA_016742055.1 Phycisphaerales bacterium | reverse complement strand
GCTTGGTCCACGCTTCGGGGAGCGTGTTCGAATGGCTGGAGACGATTAGCCCGTCGCAACTCGGTCGCTATAGCGGATCGTCCGATTCAGGGTTCGATCAGCAGGTCTATGACGCCATCAACCTCTGGCAACGGTGGTCGCCACCCAGCCTCGTCGGCATCCGACTTGCGTCCGTCGTTCCGGCTCCATCGCCCTTCGCCGCTCTGGCGTTCGGTCTCTCAAGCATGGGCCGGCGGCGGAGTCGGTGAGGGCGTCGAACGTCTCAGCGGATCAGCAGCCAGTACACCCATGCGCACGCCGCGTTGAACAGCGTGCCGGCGCCGAGCAGGCCGAGCGTGTCGCGCGTGGTGCGCGACATGCGACCGAACGGCTTGTTCACAATCACCAGCACGCCGACCACCGGCGACAGCAGCGCGCCCAACTTCGAGCCATTTGAGGCCGGCGCCTTCGCCGCCTCGCGCGCTTTCGCCGCCGCCTCCGCCGCCGCCGCGAGCGCGTCGGGCTTCTGCGCCGCGCCGGGCGCGGGCGCGCCGGCGCGCGCCTCGACCTCCTCGATCTCGATCTCCACCCCCGCGTGGGCCGCGGCGGCGTCCTGATCCTCCTCCTCGCCCTCCACCACGCGGGGCTCGGCGGAGCGCTCCCGCCGCGCCGGCGCCGGCTGCGCAGCGGCCGCGGCTTCGGCGATGGCGCCCAGGTCGCCCGCAGTCGGCGCGCCGAGCAGGTCGTCGGGGGGCTCGAAGTCGGCGCCGGACGCGGCGACCTCTTCGATCTCGATCTCGATCTCGTCCGCCGGCGCCTCCGCTTCGGCGCGCTCGCTCTCCGGCTCGCCCGCCGGCGTCTCGACCGCCGACATGTCCGCCGCGGGCTCGGCCTCCGGTTCGCCAGCCGGCTCCGGCGCGGGCGCGGCCTTGGGCTTGGGCGGGCGACGCACGGCGCTCGCCTGCGTCTCGAAGATCTTCCCGAGCGCGTCGTCGATCGCCGCTTCCGCGGGCGCGTCGGCGGGCGCCTCCACGCCCCCCGCCAGTTCCTCGTCCAGCGCCGCCAGCGTCGCCGCCTTCTCGATCACCCCCGCGCCGTCCAGCGCCGACGCCACGTCACCCAAGGCGCTGTCGATCCCCCCGCCACGGTGCGCGGGCGGAGGGGGCGGCGGATCGTCGGTGGTTTCGCCGGCCGCCGCGTCGAGGCGCGCGAGGTCCTCGGCGACGTCGGCGAGCGCCGCGTCGATGTCGCCGATCTTCTCGGGCGCGTCGAACTGACCATCGAGGGGCGTGTCGGCATTGCGGCGCGCAGGTCCGGCGCCCTCGGCGTGACGGTTGGACGTCTCGCCGGCCCGAACCGCCGCCGCGCTGTCGCCGGCCCTCTCGCTCATCGCGTGGTTGCCCTCGTCCGTATCATCGACCCCGCCGACGCCCCACTCAAGCCCGATAGCGTCGCGCCAGGGCCGATCAGCGCCCATCCTCGCCGATTTCGGGCCCGCGCGTTGTCCCGCCCGCTCGCTCCGTCGCCTCTTTTCGGACCTGCCCCCATCGCCCGCCACACCCTCTATCTCGAAGACCTCGCCCCCGGCGCCGATCGGCTCACCGTTGAAGGCCCCGAGGCCGACCACGCGCGCAAGGTCAAACGCCTCGAGCCCGGGCAGTTCGTCACCCTGCTCAACGGGCGGGGCCTGGTCGCCGACGCGGAGGTGATGGAGGCGCGCCGCGCGCTGGTCCTCCGCATCGCCGACGAGCGCGTCGCCGAGCGGACGGCGCCGGCGGTGGACGTCTGGTCCGCCACGCCCAAGGGCCCGCGCTCGAGCGACCTCGTCGATGCGTTGTCGCAGGTCGGCGCCGCGTCGTGGCGCGCATTGGACTCGGCCCGCTCGGTCGTCGAGCCCGGCGACAACAAGATGGCGCGCCTGGAGCGTGTCGCGCACGAGGCGTGCAAGCAGTCGCTGCGGGCTTGGACCCTCGACATCCATCCGATGGGGAGGTTCGACGACGCGCTCGCGCCCGAGCCGGGCGTCGCCATCGTGCTGGCCGACGCCTCGGGCGAGCCCTACCGCGCCAAGGGCGCAGCCCGCATCCGGCTCATCGTCGGACCCGAGGGCGGGTTCACCGAGCCCGAACTGCAGCGCGCCAGAGCCGCGGGCGCCGCGATGTGCCGGTTCGGGCCCCACGTCATGCGCATCGAGGTCGCGGCGCCGGTGGCGTGCGCCGTCGTCCTCGACGCCGAAGCCCGAATCCATCCCCCCTCAAACGCGGCCCCTTCGCAGGCGGGTTGACACGCTCGCTACATTGGCGGGAGCGTGCGTCCTCAGGAGACACTCCGCGCCTACCTCCGCCTCGCCATGACCCCGGGCCTCGGCCCCGTGCTCATCGAGCGGAGCGTCGCCGTCTTCGGATCACCCGAGGACGTACTGTGCGCTTCGCCCGCCGACCTCGCCCAAATCCGCGGCGTCGGCGAGAACAAAGCCCGCTCCATCGCCGCCGGCTTCGCACAATCCGCAGCGCTCGCGGACCGTGAACTCGTCGCCGCGGAACGCGGGGGCGCGGCCATCCACGTCAAGGGTCAGCCCGGCTACCCCCTGCTGCTCTCGGGCATCCCCTCCGCGCCGACCATCCTCTATGTGAAGGGCCGACTCGACGCCGAACGCGACCGTTTCTCCGTCGCCATCGTCGGCTCGCGGCTCTGCACCGCCTACGGGCTGGAGCAGGCCGAACGCTTCAGCGCCCAACTCGGTCAGGCAGGCCTCACGATCGTCTCCGGCGGCGCCCGAGGCATCGACACCGCCGCCCACCGCGCCGCGGTCCGCGCCAAGGCGCGCACGATCGTCGTCGCGGGCTGCGGCCTGAACCACGCCTACCCGCCGGAGAACGCTGAGTTGTTCGAGCGCATCGTCGCGGAAGACCTGGGCGCCGTCGTCAGCGAACTGCCCATGGACGCCTCGCCCTCCCCGGAGAACTTCCCCGCGCGGAACCGCATCATCTCGGGCCTGGCGCTCGGCGTGCTCGTCATCGAGGCCGGGCGGGGCTCTGGCGCGCTCATCACGGCGCGCCTCGCGGCGGAGGAGCACTCGCGCGAGGTCATGGCCCTGCCCGGGCGCGTCGATTCGCCCAGCAGCGAGGGCGCGCTCGAACTGCTCAAGGCCGGCGGCGCCGCGCTCGTGACCAACCCCGCCGATGTGCTCGATCTGCTCGAGTCCCCGGCGCGGTTCCTGCACGCCGGCCTGCACGAGGCGCGGTTCGCCCCGGCGCCGCCGACGACGGACAGCGCGGAGGGCAAACTGGTCAAGCAGCGCACGGCCGCGCTGGCGAGCGTCGCCCTGCCCGGCCCCGGCGCCGTGGACCTGACCGAGACCCAGCGGCGCATCGTCGAAGCGCTGGCGGAGCCCAAGTCCATCGACGAACTGGCCCGCACCACGGGCCTCGAGGCCGGGCGTCTCCTGGCGGACACAACCATGCTGGAAATCCGGCGGGTCATCGTCCGCAACGGTGCCCTCTTGGTCCGGCGCACCCCGCGCTGACCCCTTCTGAAGCCCAAAAATGCGGTTTCGGATGTCCGGTAACTGTGCGGCATGGCCTGGATCAGGTGACCTTCTGTTTCCCGAACATTTCTCTTGATTTCTGGAGAACGATCGGGTACTGTACCGAACAGAGTACGAGAATCGTGCTCGTGGAGGCGTCTGCGGAGACGGCGCCGTCGAGGAACCCGCGGCCGCGTGAACGGAGCGTTCACGCCGCCGCCCATCCGGTTCGGACCTGTGCGTCCGACACCGGGCAGCGGAGCGATCCATGCCCTTCGACAGCGCCAGCATCCTTCGATTCGGACCGGGTGGTTCCTACACCCAGGACTTCGTGGCCGACGGCGACCGCCTGCTCCGCGCCGAAGCCGCGGCCGACGCTCTGTCCGGCGCCGGCGACGCGTTCTCCGACGACGCCGAGGGCGGCGCGGGGGCGCATCCCGGCTGGAGTGACCTCGGGGGGCCGGGCCGGGGGCAGGGC
>JACVCK010000007.1 GCA_016742055.1 Phycisphaerales bacterium | reverse complement strand
GGGCGAGGCCGCCCACGAACAGCAGCAGCGTCACCGGCGGGATCCTCGGGCCCGGCCTGGCGTGCACGCGGCGGGACGGCCCGGGCCGGCGTGGCGGTTCGGTGTCCTCGGTGGCGGCATCGGCAGGGGCCCCTGGGGGGGGGGGGGGGGGGGGGGGGGTGGTGCACGGCAGGGCGGGGGCGGGGGCGCCCCGCGGGCGGGGCCCGCCCGGCGCCCGGGGGGCGGGGGCGCGGGCGTCTCGGCCATCGTCAGCTCGACGACGACGCCGGACCGCGCCTCGGAACTGGCGCGGATGGCGGCGGCCTCGCGCTCGCTGGTCGCGGCGTAGCGGCCGCGCTCGAACGAGATGAACCCGCCGCCGACGCGCATGCGGTGGCGTGGGTAGATGCTGCGGAACTCGGCGTGGACGGTCATGGGCTGTTCTCCGGTTCGGGTTGGGGGTTGGGGGTGGGGGTTGCGGTTCGCGTCGGTCAAGCGCCCCGCGGCGCGTCGGCGCCGCGGGGCGTGGAGCATCGAACAAAGGATCACTTGATGCCGGTCACGCCCTCGATCACGGCGTGCGCGACCTCGTCGCCGGCCTCGAAGCCGCCCTCGGCGAACACCTCGTCGCGCTTGGCGTCGTCGCCCTGCGCCTGCGTGTCGGGCAGGATCTGGAGTTGGCCGCCGTCGGTGAAGCGCCAGGCGATCTGGCTCGGGTCCAGCGCGAGGATGTCGCCGGCGTACGCGCCCTTGAGCAGGTGGTGGTGGATGAGGTCCACCGCGCCGTACGGCGTGAGGATGCGCCGCACGTCCAGGCCCACGAGCGTGGTGGTGGGCACGACGGTGATGGCGTTGTGCCACAGGGCGTTGAGCGCGTTGACGGCGACCGAGCCGCAGAACGCGACCTTGTCGCCGGGGTAGGCCTCGAAGATCGGGCGCACCAGGTCGTTGAAGTCATCGCGGCTGATGGCGCCGGCGCCGGTCACGCGGTTGCTCAGCGCCGTCTGGCGGATGCCGCCGGTGGTGGTCACGCGCCGCCCTTCCGCGCCCGCCACGGCGCCGCGGGCGCCGAAGATGATCGCGTGCTCGATGCTGGCGATCTGCCGCTGGAACGCGGCCATGCGCTGCCGCGGGCGCTCGTCCTGCGTGTCGGTCTTCACGCGGGTCTTGCGGCCCGAGAGTTCGACGGCCTCGCGGAACGTCTGCACGTAGTTCCACTGGCCGTCGAGGTCCACCTCGCGGCCCACGGGGCTGGGCGCGGCCTCGCCCGCGGCCGAGCCCAGGCAGCGCACCGGCGCGTCGTTGGCCACCGAGTTCGCGTGCGAGGCGACGACCGCGCCGATGCCGCGGACCACGGTCAGCGTGTTGCCGCTGACGTCGGTCACCAGGCCGACCTCGCCCGTGGCCTCGAAGAGGATGAGCGAGTCGTCGAAGAAGACCGACCCGTCGTCGACCACGATCGACGTGGTGTTGGCGTCGTACGCCGCGCCGCCGTTGTTGATCGCGGTCGAGCGGGCCAGGTGCTCGCTGGTGTACCACTCGAACTTCTCGGCCACGGTCATCCGCGCCAGGCCGCGGGCCTGGAGCAGCGCGTAGATCGGGCAGTAGTTCGCCGCCTGCCGGAACAGGACCGCGTTGGCGATCTCCGGCGTGAACGGCCCGTTGAAACTCGTCATCGTCAGCATGGCCAGTGGCCTCCTTGCTTCTCAAACCCGCGCGGCCGTCCTGTTTCCGCGCCGATCGGTCCCTCGCCGGCCGCGAACGCCGCGGCCGGTCGGTCGTTCGTTCAGTAGCCGGCGGTCTTGCCGGCCTGGATCTCTTCGAGTTTCAGGCGCTCGGCCTCCTTCGCGTCGCCCCCGCCCCCGGACCCGCCCCCGCCCCCGGAATCACGCCCGGCGCCCTCGGCCGCGGGGTCGGCGGCGAACGCCTCGGGCTTCACGCCCGCGGCGATCAGTTCGCCCCGCACCGATTCGACCTGCGCCATCACGGCCGCCTCGTCGGCGGGCAGCGCGGAGACGATGCGCTCCAGCGTGCGCGCGAACTCGGGCTTGAGGAAGCCGCCGAGTTTCTTCTCGGCCAGCGTCTTGCGCACCAGGGCCTCGGCGTTCGTGCGCGCCTGGGACTTGGCCTCGCGCTCCTCGATCTTCGTCACCTTCTCCATGAGGGGCTTGGTCGCGGCCTCGACGGCCGCGGTGAACTTCGCGAGGACCGGGTCGGCGTCGTCCTTCTTGGGCTCGGGCTTCGGCTCGCCCGGCTTGGCCTTGCGGATCTCGTCGATCGCGGCGGCCGCGGCGGTCTGCTGCTCGCCGATGGCCTTGACGCTCCCGGCCATCGCGGCCAGCGCCTCGGCCACGGGCTTGACCGCGGCGGCGGCGGCGGCGTTGGCGGCGTCGGTGATCTGCTTGAGTTCTTCGGCGGTCATGGGCATGGTTCGGCCTTTCGACTTCGGGGTGGCTGCGGCGCGCCTCGCGCGCCGGAACGGGATGAACGATCGCTTCGTCACGTGGCCCTCAGGGGCGCGGTGCGCAGGTGGGCGGGCAGTTCGGCGAAGGCGGCGCCCGCCTTCCTCGCCGCGGCCGCCCGCTCGGCGCCGACGGCGCCGGGCAGGTAGGCCGCGGTGGACTTCGAGCAGTTGGGGTGGAACGGCGGCCCGCCGCCGGGCAGGTCGGCGAGCGCGGGGTGGTCCGGGTCGGCGCCGCTGCGGCTCAGGACCAGGCCGATGAACTGCGTGCAGAAGTTCACGCTCACGCGGCCGGTGATCTGCACCAGGTCCAGGCCCAGCGCGTCCAGTCGATCGCCGCGGGCCTCCTCGGTGGCCTCGCGGGTGCGCGTGCGCACGACGGTGGCGACGTAGGCGCGGACGGGGCCGGTCCAGCCGCCCACGGTGATCTGCTGCGCGCCCACGCGGCGGTAGGTTTCGATCTCCGGCGCGTTCGGGTCGCGGTACAGGTCCCGCATCGCGCGGTCGGCGACGCGCGGGTCGCCGGTGATGAGGCCGCGAGCGATCGCCGCGTTGACGGCGGGCTCCGCCGGAGCGCCCTCGCTGAGCGAGCGGAAGACCGACGCCGCGCCCTGCGCGTGCAGGCCCGCGGCGGCGTTGATCCGCGCCGCGGTGTCGCGGGCGGCGACGTTCACGGGGCCCTCATCGACGGCGGTGAATCCCGCGCGGGCGCCGAGCGCGTCGGCCACGCCCTTGACGCCCAACTCCTCCGCCTGCCGGATCCCGTCCCGGAGGCCGCGGACGTACGCGGCCTTGTTCGCCTCGAGCACGACCGGCGCCGACTGCGCGGCGAGGCGGGCCTGGGTGCGGCCGATGTCATGGAGCAGTTGCGCGGCGCGGGCCCGCTTGAACTCCTGCGTCCTGCGCCCGGCGATGTCCTCGACGGCGCGGGCGAGTTGGTGGTTGATCCGCTGCGCCGCGTCGCCGTACAGGGCGACCAGGACCTGCGTCGTGCTGACCGGCGCGCCGTTGACCACCTGCGGCAGGTTCGCGCCGGTGACGCCGGAGGGATTCCGGGGGTTCCGGGGGTTGTCGTTGGCCAAGCGGGCGCCTCCGTTCACGACGTGCGCGATCGTTCCCGCGCACGACACGACCGCCAGGAGCGCGACGGCGGCCAGCGCGGCGAACCCGAGTTGCCGGCTCGTCAGCGCCTTCATGCGGCCGCTCCTGCGTCGGGGGCGTTGTCGGCGGGCGGGACGACCGTCCCGCTGGGCTCCGGGTTCCGGGGGTCGCCGAACGCGGCGCCGAACAGCGCGGTCTGCTGGCGCTGCGCGGCTCGCCCTTCCTCGGCCTCGATCTCGGCGAGGATGACCTCGGCCTGGTCCTCGCCGTGCAGTTCGGCGATGGCGCGGAAGCGGCTGGTCAGGCCGGCGCGGAGCATGGCCTCCTGCTCTTCGACCGCGTCGATGCGCTCGCGCGGGATCTCGGGCCGCAGGATCACCTCGACCGGCGCCACGTCGTAGCCGCCCACGGTCAGGCCCGACGCCGAGTCCACGGCGCTGGCGATCGTCCACAGGCGCTCGAGCGCGGGCTTGATCGTCAGGACGCCGCGGCGCGCGGCCGCGAGCGTCTGCGTGGCCTTGAGCGCGAGTTTGCGGTAGGAGTCGGCGGCCTGGCCGGACTGCACCTCCACGCCCAGGAGCGCGGGGGTGATCTCCATCGCCGTCGCCAGGTTCTGCAGCGCGCGGTCGAGGAACCGCAGCATCGGCTCGAAGGCGAACTTCACCTCGATGTACTCGGCCTCCTTGTCCGGGTCGGCGAACGCCTCGATCGTCGCGTCGATCACGCCGTCCTCGCCGACCAGGCGCTCGGGCCAGCGGAGTTTGGGCGCGGCGTGCTGGGCCATGGCGCGGGCCACCTGCGAGAGCGAGGCGGCGGTCTGGTCGATGAGGTCGATCTCCGCCTCGGGCAGCCGCGCCTCGGGCTCGCCGCGCCAGGTGGAGTTGGCGATCCGCACCAGCAAAGGGAAGGGCACGCCCGTGGGCGTCGAATCGCGCAGGCCCGCGGGCATGTTGGTCCCCAGCGCCTCGGCCAGGGCCACACGCCGCAGGCGCCGCAGGTCCGCCAGCAGGTCGCAGCCGCCGCCGTCCACCGCGTACGCCTCCTCCTCGACCACGCCGCCCGTGCCGGACACGCGGTGGCGCTGCACGCGCAGGCACGTGCGCACGCGGCGGGCCGCGGCGTCCTCGCGGCGCACGGTCCAGCGCCGCTCCCACACGGTGGGCTGGCCGTCGGGCCCGTCCTCGCCCAGGGCGAACGTCTCCGCGGGATCGTCGAGCGTCACGACCGCGCCTCCGCCGGAACTTCCAGGGGCGCGATCGACGCGGAAGGGCGCCGCGCCGTAAAGCGAGGCGCACTTGAGCGCCTCGTGGAACGCGGCGTCGAAGAGCGAGGCGGCGCGGATGGCGCGCAGGCGCTCCCACTGCGCCTCGAACTCTCCGGGCACGTCCAGCGTCACCGGGTTCAGGCCGGTGATGTCCGCGTGCATGTTCACGGCCAGGCGGAAGATGTTGAGTTTCTCGAGGAGCGGGGCGATCCTGCCGCCGTGGCGCTCCATGTGGCGGAACAGGTGCTGCGTCCGCCGGTCGCACACGAGCGCCTCGAACCACTCGCCGCGGTACAGGCGCTCCATGAGGCGGCCCACGCGGCGGCGGCGCCGCGCGGCGGCGAGCGCCTCCTCGCCGGCGGCCCACGCGGGCCCGCCGGCGTAGCCGGGGTCCCCGGCGCCGGAAAACGGCGAGTGGCTCGCGAGGGTCAGAATGACGCACCCCCCTTGAGCGTGAGCGGCCGGGCGCGGGAGACGCGCGTCTCGGCGGCGTGGATGCACAGGGCGTCGGCCCAGAAGATGTCCGCGTGGCCGGTGTCGGACTCGCCGTCGTAGCGGGCGTTGCCCGCGGCGGTGAGCGTGCGCCGGATGGCGTTCCAGTGCCCGAGCGTCAGCGCGTCGTCCTCGAGCGTGACCGTCTTCTCCTCGATGTTGCGGCGGGCGCCGGTGGCGAGGTCCTCCTTCACGGCCGCGGTGAACGTCACGCCCTCGACGCGGCCGCGGAAGCGCTCGGTCATCCGCTCGGCCAGTTGCATGCCCAGGCCGCTGGCGTCGATGCACAGGCGCCGCACGCGCACGGCCTGGGCGCGGTCGGCGACCTGGAACTCCGCGCGCATGAGCGTGGTGATCGACGCCTCCATCTCGCCGAAGGTCCGGCCGGTGAAGGCCAGCGCGCCGACGACGCGGAGCACGCCGCCGACCTTGGCGCGGGCGCGCAGGACGAACAGGTCGCTCACGCGGCCGATGTCGCAGCCGGCGAAGAGCGCGTCGGGCCTGAGGGCCTTGCAGCGCCGCGCGACGTCGATCATGAACGCCGAGAGGTTGGCGCACGGCCTGGGGTCGTCGTGGTGGACCACCTGGCGGAGCGCGTCGAAGGGGAAGTACGACTCCTCGTCCGCGCCCGCCGTGCAACAGAACTCCTCGAGCCAGTCGCTCTCGGTGCGGCACTTGCTCCGGCAGTCGGCGATGAACTGCTCGCGGGTCAGGTCCTGCCCGGTCATGGCGTTGATCCGCTCGACCAGGCCGTCGTTCACCGCGTCCAGGAGCGTGACGCGGTGGTGGCTGAACTTCAGGTCCGTGGGAAGCGGGGCGCCCTCCTCCAGGCGCCGCGCCATCGCCACGAACTGAGCCCAGAGATTCTTCGAGCCCTTGTGCGTGCTGGGGATCGTCAGTCGCCCGCCCCACAGCAGCAGCGGCGTCGCGGCCTTGAACGCCGCCGCGGGGTCCTTGCGGAACGCGAACTCGTTGAGGATCACGTCGCCCTGGAAGCCGCGGACCGCGTCGGGGTTGCCCGAGAGCGAGATGATCCGCGCGGGCTTGGCGCGGCCGGGGATCGGGATCGCCACGCTCATCACCCGCGTGTTGTCCGCGCCGATGATCTCTTCGCCGATCGCGTCGGCCGCGACCAGGTCGAGTTGGTGGGCAAACTCGTTGACGTAGGCGATGAACTCGCGGGCGCTGCCCTCGCGGTGGGCGGTGTGCAGCAGGTTCCGGTCGTTCTCGCCGCCGGCCCGCTCCGCGACGGATTCCCAGGCGAGCGTCCAGTCCTTGCCGATGCGGCGGCTCCAGTCCACGAGCCGCATGGGGCTCTTGTCCAGGAACAGGCGCCGCTGGTACGGCAGCAGCAGCGCGCTGTCGGCGCCGGCGGCGGTCATCAGAGCGGCGGTTCCGGGGGCGGTTCCGGGGGCGGTTCCGGGGGCGCTCACGCGGCGCCTGCCTTCCGCTTGCGGAGCGCCTCGGCGATGTCCTTGCCGAGGCCGGCCTCGACGAACGAGTTGACGATGTCCTCGCGCGTCACCGAGCCGCCGGGCCTGTCCCCGGCCTTGTCGGCGAGCGCCGCCATCACGGAGATGATCTTGTCCTTCTTCGCCTCCCGCAGTTCGGCGTCCGCGCTCAGGCGCGGCGACTCCATCAGGAGGTGGACGCCGCGGAGCAGGACGTGCTTTTCGTGGCGGTCGAGGGCGTCGAAGGACTTCTGGTCGTTCAGCGCCCCGTGCAGGCGCGCCGCCAGCATCGCGCCCAGGTTCCGCGCCGTCTCCGCGGGCTCGCTCGTGAGCGTCAGGCAGCGCGCCTCCGAGGCCAGGCGGCTCACCTCTTCGCGGTAGATCTTCAGGTAGACGTTCTTGACCGTGGCGAGCGCCCGCTTGAAGTTGCGCAGCGCGGTGGTGTTCGTGGCCTTGGCCTTCTTCGAGGCCTCCCGCGCGGCCGCGCCCTTGCCCCGGGCTCCGGCCTTCTTCTTCGCCGCCGGCTCCGGCGCGGCGATCACGCCCGCCGCCTCGCCGATCCGCTCGGCCGACCAGTTGAGCGCGATGTACGCCCAGCACGACTCGAGGAAGGTGTCGTGGGAGATGGACATCGCGGCCAGCGCGGGGCCGGGGTGGTCGCCCGCGCGGACCTCCTCGACCGCCCGGGTCACCAGCAGCATGCGCTGGTGCTCGGTCATGAGGTCGGGCATGGCGGGCAGGTTGGGCCTGGCGGCGCGGGCGGTCATCCGGTCTTGCCCCCCTGCGCCGCGCGCCGCATCTCGTCCAGGCCGATCGACAGCCGCGTCTCCAGCGCGGTCAGGCGCCGCTCGCTGCCGAGCCGGTCGGCGGCGATCTGCGCCTCGATGGCGCCGAACTTCGCGTCCCCGCGGTCCAGGCGCTCCTTGAGCGCCTGCAAGTCCCCGTGCACGCCGTCGATCTTGTCGCCGAGCGCGCGGAGGAACACCGCCGCCAGCGCGGCGACCAGGACGCCGACCACGCTCAGCGCCAGCGCGGCGACCCACGCCCACGTGGGCCCGCCCTCCGCGGCGGCCTCGTTCGCCAGGATGATCGCGGCGCGCGTCATTCGTCGTCGGCCTCTCTCCCGGGGTCCGTGGCGCGGCGCTCGCCGACCGAGACGAACTCGACGTGGACCGCCGGGTCGCAGCGGACGGCGCCGGCGCGGCCGTCGTGCCGGCCCTTGACGATCTGCTCGACGAAGCCCGCCTCGGTGGCGAGCCGCTCGAGCGTCTCGTTCGCCTGCTCGCCGATGCGTTCGACGCGGGCGCGGACGCTCTTGTCCGCCCACACGCCGGCGAGCGTGTCGAGGGCCTTGCGGATCACCTTGTCGAGCGCGCCGGTGGGCAGGTCCTCATCGTCGCTCAGGACCTCGGGCCGCTCGGCGATCAGGAGCGCCACCAGGAGCGCCGTGGGGCCGACCGCGACGACGATCTCCTTCGTGCCCTTGCTGGGCGGCACGGCCTCGGCGACGACGGCGTCGCCGGTGATGCGGACCACCGCGTCGATGGGGTAGGCGCCGGGCGCGACGTCGGAGTCGGCGTCGGCCCGGAGTTTCTTCGCCGCGGCGTCGGCGGCCTTGCCCAGCAGGTACAACTGGCGCCAGCCGATGCCGTCGACGCCCGTCAGCGGGGCGGCGAGTTTCTTGCCGGGCTTCTTCGTCTTGGCGGCCATCGCGGTTCCTTGCGTGGTGGGGTGGGCGTCTCGCCCGCCGTCTTTGCCCCGCGTCCTGCGGGGCTTTCTGCGAAAGCGTGAAGGGCCGTTGAGGGCCCTTCACGCGGGCTCCGAGAGTGTGGTTCGGTCGGCGGCGCTACTTGCCCGCGGGGCGCTGATCGAGGCCCTTCTCGCCGAGCATCTGCGCCACGTCGTCGATGTGCAGGCAGTCGCACAGGCACGCCGTGGTCAGCGGGCCCTGGATGGGCGCGATCGTGCCGTTGCAATGGTCGTTGCCCGGCTTCGCGTCGTACAGCACGCCGACCGCGCTGACGGCGCCGCCGGATCCCAACTGCACGATCTTGTCGCCGTTCTTCGCTTCGCGCCCGTTGCGGTAGTGCATCTTTGATCCTTTCCGATCTGAGGATTCTTCTAAAGCGTGAAGGGCCGTTGAGAGCCCTTCACGCCAGCGGGAAACACGTCGCCTTGCGTCAGGCCCTCGCGGCGGCCTGCTTCTGCACTCGATCGACGATGGACTTGGCCAGCGGCGTCTGCGTGGCGTCGAGCATGGCGATCGCCGCGCGGCCCTCGGGGTTGGCGGGGTCGAACTTCGCGTCCACGTCGGGGAACGCGCTGCGGAGTTTCTGCACGCTCTTCACCAGCGACTTGGCGGCGCTGGTGCGGCGCCAGGCGTCGACGCCCCACGCGAGCAGCGGCCCGGCCGCGACCAGGACGGCGCCGATCGGCGGCGGCAGGAACGGCGCCGCGACGCCGGGCAGCGCGCCGAAGTCCACGGCGCCTTCGGGCGAGACGGCGACTTCGAGCCGCGTGAGCGCTTCGAGCGCCGGCGAAAGCGTGTCCTTGCGGAAATCTTCGATCCGCGCCTCCAGCGCCGCGCGCTCGGGCGATCCCTCGGGCATGGCGGCGGCCTGCGCTTCGAGCGTGTCCACCGCGGCGGCGGCGGCCTCGACCGCGGCGCGGGCCTCGGCGCGGAAGCCGGCCGCCTGCTCCCGCGACATGCAGCCCGCGCCGAAGACGCACAGGAGCACGGGGACGGCGGCGGCGAGCGCCAGCGCGACGGTCTTGAGTTTCGGGGTCATGGTGCGGCCCTCCTTGGCCGTGTTGGTTCCCCGTGGCGTGGGCGTCCCGCCCGCGTGCCTTGGGGGTTGGCGGATCAGTGCGCCGACGGCGACTCGTCTCCCGGATCGTGGTTGGGCGTGGCGGCAGCGCCGCAGAGGCGGCGGGCGTGCGCGGACGCGGCGGGCAGGCCGCCGCCCAGCGACGGCGCGCGGTCACGCGCGAACGACGGATCGTCGCTCAACGCGGAAAGTTCATTGTGATTTTCGCTGATCTCGAACACGCGCGGGCCCTAAGGCCCACAAGGCACACGCCGCCACCGTCGCGTCCGTCGCACGGCCGAAGCCGCGCCACCCAATCCAGCGTCGCGCGGAAGGTACGCCGCACCTACGCCCGCGTCAAGCGCCCCCCGTACCACGCCACGAACTCGGCCGCCGGGCGCCCTGGGCGCCAAAAGGTGAAGCGGTACACCCCGAGCGTGCGCGTAGTCGGTTCGTACGCGACCTCCGCGGCGCCGCAGAGGCCGTATTCGTTGGCGAGTTCGATCCGCCGGAAACGCCCGCGGAGTTTCTGGGGCTTCCACCGCGCCGGATCGGCCGGGCAGTCCCAAAGTCCGGCGCCGCCTTGCGGCGGCGGCTGCATCACGATGATGTCGTTCGGGACCGCCAGTGGCGCTATGCGCACATCGAGCGGCCAGACGTCGGCCGGCCCGCCGTTGAATGCGTGCGGCGTGTCGCTCATTTCAACCTCCTGGGGATCGCGCGGATATGGACTCCGACCGCGCGGGCGATGCGGTCGATCGTGGACGCGCGCGGGTCGCGCGCGCCGGACATGAACCGCGCCACGTCCGGGCGGTGCATGCCCGCGCGATCGGCGATCTCGGCCTGGGTCAGGCCGCTGGCGCGGACGGCGGCGCGGAGTTGATCGGCGATGCCAGGGGTCATTCGGCGCGCTCGCGGGAGAGCCAGAGGTACGCGCGGGACCGGCCCTCCGGCGTGTTCAAAACGCCGCAGCGGTGCAGCGCGCGGACGACGCGCCAGACGTGCCACCGGTAGACCCGCACGGGCACGCCCGGAAGCATCCGCGCGGCCTCGTCCTGGGCGGCCTCCACCAGCGCCCGCAACTCGGCGGGGTCGGCGCACTCGGTCAGGTTGAGCGAGTGCGCGAGGTCGTGCTCGTCGGCTCGCGGGAGCCACATGGTCACTGCGTCGGGGGCGGGCATAAAAGCGCCCCGGTCGCTCTCGCGGGCGGGACGCGCAGACCTCATCGATCGTGGCCGATCAGCATGCCAGGTTGCCGCGGCGTGCGCCCCACGCGTTCTGGCCGCGGCGCACCTGCGCGTCCGTCACCGGAACGCATCGGACCTCGCCGTCCGCCGGCACGTCGGCGAGGGCCTCGGCCGTGAACTTGTCGAACGGCCGGCAGACGAGGGCCATGCCGGTCCGGTAGTTGCCGTGGTGGCCGGGCGCGCGGCCGACGTGCTTCAGCCACCACTTCTTCGCCCTGCGGACAGCGGCGGGGCAGTCGGTGGGGAACTCCCACGAAACGAGCGTGTAGGTCGCGGCGAAGGCGGACTTCTGGGTGATGGGCATTTCGTTGCTCCTCCCGGCTTTGCCGGGGTTTGTGGTGGGGCGCCCGGCTTGGCCGGGGTACGCCCATAGAGTAGCATATCGGCCACCCCTGTCAAGCGTCTGCGGCCCAAAATCGACAAAATCCGTAAGTCGTGGCCCCGGAGGCGCTTCGCCCGCGCCATCCGGCGTAGCGGCCCGCCGCCCACGGCGCCTTGTCCATCAGCCGTGATGCCACCAGGCCGCGATCCGCGCGCCGATGAAGACCGCGAGACCGGACCAGAACAGCAGGACCCCTCCGACGACCTCCGCGCCGCCCGAGCCGGTTGCGCCCGTGCACATCGGCACGGAGGCCACGGTCATGACCACGCCCCAGAGCATCGTCTTCTTCCATTTTTTGGCTGTTTTTTCGATCAGCATGGGCGGTCCGCCCACGCGGCCGACCGCCGCGCTCGCCTGCGTGATGTCGCGCACCAGCAGGCCCTTGGAGTGCGCGATGCCCTGCGCCTGCGTGGGGTCCGCGGCCGCGACCACGATCTCCACGGGCACGCCGGTATCGCGCATCGCGCCGCGCACGAGCCAGTCGGTGTGCTCCACGCGCCGGACCGTTCCGAAGCCCGCGGCGACGGCCGCCTTCTTCAGCCGCTGGCCCGGCGGCACAAAGCCCGCGCCGGCCGCGATCTCGTCGCGCGATTCGACCACGTCGCCGAGTTGAACGTCCGGAGCGGCGGGCGCCGCCGTCGCTCGCACGCGCCGCGCCGTGCCCGGCACCATCCCCCGCTTGTACGCCTCGGCCTTCGCCGCCTCGGCGCTGGGCGCCTCGATCGTCTCGCGGCGCGGCGTGCGGCCGTCGCGCTCCGTGCCCTCCACGATCCATTCCGCCATCGCCAATCTCCCTGTGTTTACTGGGCTTTCCTGCCGTTCTTCCCGCGCTCCCTATCGCTCGCCTTCTGCCCCGGCGCAGGCGTGACCTCCGGGTCGAGAATGCGATTCACGAACCACTCGGCCGAGAAGTTGATGTTCACGTCGCTCTGGGCCATCGCCGCCTCGAAGACGTGCCACACCGCTTCCGGCGTCACGAGTTGCGGGTCTTTCCGCGACACGATCGTGACGAACAACGCCAGCGCCTCTCGGACGTGCGGCGGGGCGCCGAGATAGAGCGCGATTGCGGCCGAGCCGACGGCCTTGAACCCGCCGGGTCCGGCCGTCTCCGCTTCCGCCTTGAATACCTTCGCCAGGTCGCGAGGGACCGTGAGGCCCTGTTGCCACCAGGCGGCGTCCTCGCCCTTCCCGGGCGTTGCTTTCGACTTCGCCACCGTCTCCACCTTCCGACTTTCTCCAACCGGAGCCGGATTGTGCGCGGTTCCCGGGCCCAGGGGAGCCCCACCCGAGATAAAACAATCGGAACAACTCGCTAAGATTTTCTTATTGACAATCACCTAAGACTCCGATAACGTCGGGCCATGCGACCCCTCCAGCCCGCCCCCGCGTGCGACTTCTCCGCCAACCTCCGGGCCGAACGTGCCCGCGCCGGCCTCACGCAGGCCGAACTGGCCGAACGCGCCGGCCTGAATCCGGCGTCGATCGGCTCCTACGAGCGCGGCGTCACGAAGCCGCAGATCGACACGCTCTGCCGAATCGCCTCCGCGCTCGGCGTCGAGCCCTCTCTCCTCCTTCCTTCGCTCGAAGTTTCTTCCGCCGCCTGACCGTCAAACGGCGCCGCTCGGTGCGGCGTCGTCCACCCTCCAGCGTTCGTGTGGCCCACAAGCCACACGCCGCTTTCTCGGAACCCGCATGACTCCCCCGCCTCGTCGGCGGGCCCTTCTCTGGAGTGGAACGCATGCGCCGCTTCTCGACCTCCATCGCCGCAGACGCGGGCCGCGGGCGCGGCCGCGGCGCCGGGACCGTTCCTCCCGGCGCCGGCGGGAGCGCCGCGGGCCTCGCCCATCGCGCCGTGCGCGGACCGACCGCGCACGGCGTTCTTTCCTCCAGACCGTGGCGCGGGCGCCGCCGGGCGCCCGCCCGCGTCTCCTCTGCCGCCGCGAGCGGGGAGGCGCGGCGGACCCGCGCCGCGCGATCTCAACGCTTCGCATGGGCGCCAACGCGCCGCGCTTCCTCGCTCGCAGCGTGAATCGAACCTAGCCGCGCGCCGATCGCGCGGCACACAACTTCGCCCCGCGGATCTGTTCGTGCGGGGATCGTCAAGCCAACCACGGCGCACGCACGGACCCGCGATGCAGCAACCGGACCACGCCAACCCGATGCCCGAGAAGCGCCGCGACACCGAGATCGTCCTCCGCGTCATGCACCGCCACGGCGTCACGCCCGGCGAACTCGCCGACGCGACCGGGCTCAGCGAGTCCTACATCAGCCGCATGCTCTCGGGGCAGTACCCGATCCACCTGCACGCCGCGGTCTGGCTGCACGCGCAGACGCAGGACCACGAACTCCGGCGCTACCTCCTCGGCGGCGCCGACCACGTGATCGTGCCCATGCCCGCCGCCGAATCGGTCGACGTCGCCACGCTCACCGTGCCGCTGGCGCGCGACCTGGGCGAGATGAACACCGCGGCGGCGATCGCCGTCCACGACCGCAGCGCCTCGCACGCCAGGCGCATCAGCGAGGCCGCGCACCGCGTGGCCGCCAGCGCCCTCCGCTTCGAACGCGCGACCACGCGCCGCCTGGAGGTGACGGGATGAGCGTCACCGGCGGCCGCCACTTCTTCTCGCTGGAGACGTATCAGCGTCTCACCGCCGACGCGCGGAAACTGCTCACCGCGATCGAGCGGCACGCCTCCCCCGATGGCGTCTGTCTCGCGGCCGTAGCGGACCTCGCGCACCTGAGCGGGATCGACGCTCATCGCGCATGGCGAGTGATCGGCGACCTCACCCACGCGTCGCTCATCAGCATGCGACAGTCCCCCGCGCACACCGCGCGGGAATGGATCATCCTGCACAGCCCGTACCTGACGCGGGCTGCGCAGACGGCCTCTCTCTCTCCTCCCCCCGTCGCGGCCCCCGGCGCGGCGAAGACCGGACCCGACGAATCCGGACTTCCGACCGCGGGGGCCGCGGCGGGCGCTTTCCGTCGTGGCGCGGGCGTCCCGCCCGCGCGCATCGGAGCGCCCGCGTGACCGCCCTCGGCGCCACGGCCCCTGCGCACTCGCTCCGCCTGGCGGACCACCGTGGCGCGGGCGCCCCCGGGGGCCCGCCCGCGATTCCTTCGCCCGCCGTCACGCCCGCGCGCCCGCGCACGCCGCTCTCCGAAGACTGGCTCCCGATCGACGAGGCCGCCGAGCTGCTGGGCGTGACGCCGGGGCACCTGCGCCGCGAGGCGCCGGACCTGCACCGACGCGGCCTCGCGCGCAAGCAGCGGACGCCCGGCAAGCGCAACGAGAGTTGGTTCATCCGCCGCGCGTACTCGCGTCGGTTGCATGGCGAAGACGCTTCCCGCTTCGCGCTCGGCGTCTCGGCGTCGGCGCTCTCGCCGGTCAGGCCCGCCGACCTCCTCGCCGCGGCGACGCGCGAGCAGCGCGAAGCCGCCGAACGCCGCGCGACGATCCTGACCGCCTGGCGGAAGTGGCGGGGACAGCCGGGCGTCGTCGAGTCGCGCGATCTTCCCGACTTCCTCGCCGATCTCACGCGCCGGTTCGGTCCGGTCTCGGCGCGCAGCATCCGCAACTGGCACGCGCTCGCGCCGAGCGAGGCCGCGGCGGACTTCCGCACGATCGCGGCCTCGCTGCTGGACGGCCGCACCGACGCGCACAAGGGAGGACCGAGCGCCGGGGGCGTGAGCGACGAGGCGTGGGCGATGTTTGAAGGGCTGTACCTCCAGCTCACGAAGCCCAGCATCAAGAAGTGCTGGCGCGCCGTCGCCGCGGCCGCGATGCGCGAGGGCTGGAACTGGCCGGGCGAGTCCCGCGTCAAGCAGCTCCGCCGCGAGCGGATCGCCCCGTCGGTCGAGAGCTTGGCGCGTGAAGGGAAGACCGCGTACCAGCGGAAGTTCATGGCGCCGCTGGAGCAGGACCCCGAGGCGTGGGCGCCGAACCAGCGCTGGGACTTCGACCACGCCCGGCTCGACTTCTTCGTCCGCATGCAGCGCGGGGGAACGTGGGTCGCCGAACGCCCATGGCTCACTTCCATCGTGGACTGGCGCACGCGCGCCCTCCGCGGCTGGTGGATCGACGAGACGCCCAACTCGCGCACCATCCGGCTTGCCCTGCACGCCGCGCTCGATCGCTGCGAGAACGCCGATCAGTGGGGCCCGCCCGAGATCGCGTGGCTTGACAACGGCAAGGACTTCAAGTCCGCGTCGATCACCGGCGCAACCAACGCCCAGCGCCGCGCGTGGCGTGTCGCCAACGCCCAGGGCAAGGGCCCGAAGTTCCTGGGCGGCGCCTTCGGATGGGAGGGCGGCGAGACGGAGGCCAGCGGCTTGCTGCTCGCGCTGGGCATCGAGCCGCACTTCGGCCAGCCCTACCGACCCGACAGCAAGTCGCGCGTCGAGAAGTTCTTCGATTTCGTGCACCGCGACTTCGACCGCGAGCAGCCCACATGGTGCGGCTCACGCGCCGAGGGCGCCACCACCCCGACGCCCTTCACGCGCGATCCGAAGTCCCTCGCCGCGGCCAAGGCCGACGTGATGGCGCTGCCCACCATCGGCGAGATCCGCAAGAAGTTCGAGGATTGGCAGCTCTGGTACAACTCGCGCGCCGATCACGCGATCGACGACCTGATCTGCCCCGACACGGGCGAGCGGCTCAGCCCGCGCGAGTACCTCGACCGGCACACGCCCGCACGCCGCGTCCTCAAGGACCGCGGGGCGCTGGCGCTGCTGCTGCACGAGTGGGCCCGCCCGCTGAGCGTGTCGAAGGTGGGCGTGAGCCTCCGGCTGGACTCCTGGCGGCGCGCCGTCACGTACGGATCTCGCGAGCCGGCGCTGGACATCTTCAAGGGCTCCGGGCGCAAGGTGCGCGTCTCGTACAACCCACTCGATGTGTCGAGCATCCGCGTGTACGACGAGGAGTGGCGCTACATCGCGACGATCGAGCCGAACGAGCGCTTCGGCGCCGGCACCTCGGCCGAGGCGGTCCGCCGCGGCCTTGCCCAGCAGCGGGCCGCGACGCGCCGAGTGAACGAGCGCGTGAACATGACGGCGCTCACCGGCACCGCCGCGGAACTGGCGTGGCGCGAGCAGCGCCGCATGGACGTGGACGCGACCAACGCGCGGCTCGCCGAGCAGCGCGGCCTGGCGGCCCTGCCCGCGGACGCGCCCTCGCCGTCGCTGCGGATCGTGGGCACGCCGCTCGACGGCCAGGCCGAGCGAGTCGAGCGCGCCGAACGGCGCAAGGCCGCGGGCGCGGAGGGGGCGTTCATCGACGACGCCGAGCGCCTGAGCGCGGTGGACCGCCTGGCGCTCATGCACGGCGGCGCGAGGACGGACGGCGACGTCGCCGACGCCGAGCGGATGGACCGCGGCGCCTTCGCGTCCTTTGACGACGAGACATCCGGGGCGGCGGAGGCGGAGCGCGTGAGCGTCTTCGATCTCCTGTCATGAGCGGAAAGAACACGATGGGGCCGCGGCTGACGCCCGAGCCCGCCAAGTCGCCGATCGACACGCTCGCGCAGGACGCGCGGGTCTCACCGGAGCCACGGATGCCCGCCAAAGGCCAATCCCCCACCGCCGAACAGATCGCCGAACTCCGCGACCGCGTGAACGCCCGCGCCGGCCAGGCGAATCTGAGCAACCGCGACATCGCCCGCCAGACCGGCCTGGGCACTTCCACGATCAGCCAGTGGCGCAACGGCCGCTACGAGGGCGACGTCGACCAGGTGGCCCGCAAACTCGCGTACTGGCTGGAACAGCACGCGCGCGGCGAGCGGCCCGGCCTGCCCGATGGGTTCGTGCGCACACGCGTCGCCGAGCGCATCCTCGGCGTCCTGAAGGACACCCAGGCGCGGCGCTGGATGAGCGTGGTGTACGGCCCGGCGGGCGTCGGCAAGTCGCTGTGCTTCCGGGCCGCGCTGGAGTTGATCCCCGGCTCCGTCCACGTGGAGGTCGTCGAGGGGGCCTCGGGCCCGATGCACTTCGCCCGGCAGTGGTGCCGGGCCCTGGGCCTGCCGCAGCACGGCTCGCTCTACGCGATGGAGATGCGGCTGATCGACGCGATCCGCGGGAGCAAGCGGCTCCAGATGATCGACGAGGCGCACTACCTCAACGTCAGGGCGCTGCACGTGATCCGCGACGTCCATAAGCAGTCCGGGTGCGGGGTGGTGATCGGCGGCACGATCGACGTCGAGCAGAAGGTGGACGACGCGTCGGAGTTCTACGGTCAACTGAGTTCGCTCCTGCTGCACCGCTACGACATCGTCGGCGAATCCGCCGAGGACGGCGACCCGCTGTTCACCGTGGACGACGTGCTGAAGGTCGCCGAATCCATGCGCGTGCGACTCACGCGCGACGGCGCGGAGTACGCCAGCGACCGCGCGAGCATCCCCGGCTCCGGCGGTCTCCGCTCGCTGGTGGGCCTCCTTTACAACGCCTCGCTCGTGGCCCAGGGCGAGCGGGTCGACGCGAAACTCCTGCGGTCCTGCGAGCGGACCAGCCAGGGCCGGGCCAACTACGAGCGCGTGCAACTCCGCCGCGAGCAGCGCCGGAAGGCGGCGGTGGCCTGATGCCCGCCCCCTCCACGCCCCCCCGGGCCCTCCCCGCCTGGAGCAAGTCCCAGACGATCATGCTCCTGCGCGCCGCCACGTGCGCCGGCTGGAACGACGCCCAGCGCCACATCGCCATGCGCCACGCCGGCTGCCCGAACGACGAGAAGGACAAGCCCAGCGTCAAGCACCCGCGCAACACGCAGGCGCAGTTCGAGATCGTCATGGCCCTGGCCGAGGCGCAGGCCGCGGAGCGCCACGCCCTGGACAAGTTCCCCCTCCCGAATCAGAAGGGTGTGCAGCACGGAGTCCGGGGCTGGCGCGACGTCGCCGCGGCCGGACGCTCCCGCTCGCTGCGCTTCGCCGAGGCGATCTGGGCCGAGGCCGCGGAGCGCATCCCGGAGATCTTCGGCAAGCCCTCGGCCCTGCGCGGCTTCATCGCGCGGCAGACCAGGAACGACCCGCCCTCGATCACGCTCGGCCGCGAAGCGGAATGGCTCGGCGACCTGGACGAGGGCCAACTCTACCGAGTGACCGAGGGCCTCCGCGCGTGGGTCGGCCGCGAGTTCCTCGTGCGCGACATCGAGCCCAAGTCGTTCCGCATCCCGCCGCATGTGCGGCGCCAACTCGAAAGGTCTTCACGAGGCCATTGACGGCCCGTCACCGCTCCCGTGGGGCGGGCGTCTCGCCCGCCTCTCCGCTTCCAAGGAAGGACGCGACCAATGAGAGGACTCACGACAGTCAGCGCCCCGGCAAAGGTGCATCGCCCCGGCAGCGCGGCGACGAAGCCGCGCTCCGCCACGATCAAGGCGCAGGGCCCGCGCGGCCAGCGCACGTTCGCCAACCTCCGCGCCGCCGAGCGCCCCGCGCGCGACGCCGTCGCCGGCCCCGGCCGCCGCCTGGCGGACCGCGCCACGGCCCAGCGCTCGATCGAGCGGGCGTCGCTGCGGACGACCCGGGAGCGCGCCGCGGCCCTCCGCGCGCTGGAGGACCTGCTCATCCAGTTCATCATGTCGCTCGGAGTGGGCGGCGAGTTCCAGGCCGCCGACTTCTCCGACTGGATGGCCAGGCGCGGCGAGCGGCCGCTCTCGATCGACCACCGCGCGAGCGGTTCGATGTTCCAGCGCCTGCGCAACGAGCGCGTCCTGTCGTTCGCCGGCGCCCGCAACTGCCGCGCGATCAGCGGCGCCAACGCGCACTCGTCGCTCCGGCCCGTGTGGCGGATCGAGCGCCTGCCGGAAGGGTCGGTGGCGGCCCGATGAAGTCCATCGTCCTCGACCAGCCCCGCCGCAAACTCGCTCTGTCGTTCGAGGGCTTCGAGCCCGACCGCCAGGAGGAACTGGACAACGCCGTCGCGCTCCTGCTGCCCTTCGCGCCGGCGTGGCTCACGCGGTTCCAGTTCGAGCGCGGCAAGGACGGCGGCTCGATCCTCGCCGTGAACGTCGACCGCGAGTACCGCCGCGCCACGGTGTGGGTGCACGACCGCTGGTTCACCCTCTCCGCCGAGCGGCGCGTGAACGCGATGCTCCACGAATGGATGCACCTCTACACCATCGCCGTCGCCGAATACGCCCTGGAGGCGGCGCGCCGGGCGCTGGGCGAGGACCTGCCCAAACTCCTGGCCGAGATCGAGGCCGGCCTGCGCGAGCGCTGCGAAGCCGCCACGCAGGACCTGGCCGACACCATCCACGACCGCCTCTTGCGGGAGGCCGACCGATGAGCCGCCGCGCCGCCGCCGCCGTGCAGCGCCGCCGCGCCTTCGGCTCGGGCGTGGCCCGCGCCGTCGCCGAGCGCCTGGACGCCGCCCTCGAGCGGAACAACTTCGACCGCCGCGCGCTGGACGTGCGCGGCGTGCCGGGATCGCCCGGGACGATGGCCGTCACGCTGCGCGTCGGCGCCGCGCGGCTCCGCGCCGAGATCGACGCGCCCCATCACGAGGGCGCCGGCGGCCTGTCCGTGGCCGACTCGTCGGACGCCTGGCGCCTGTGCGCCGAGGCGTTCGCGCAACTCCTGGCCGCCGCCGTCAACGCCGACGCGTCGTTCGCGCCGCCCGAACGCCCCCAGCGGGAGGACGCATGACCACCGCCCCCGACCGTCGAGCGGTCCACAGCGCGTTCACCCCGCGCCGCGCCGCGACCGACGCCGCCCGGTTCGAGTGGCGCGCCCGCGCCAGGGCCGGCGCGCACGCCGCCCACGGGGGCCGCGCGCTGCTGGCCCGCGGCGAATGGACGTTCCTCGCCGGAGCCGTCGCCGGCGCGGCCTTCGCGGCGCTCGCCGCCCGCGGCCTCGACGCGCTCCGAACCCACCCCCCTCACCAAGCAGGAGACACCAGCCATGTCGTCCACCCGTGAAGCCGCCTCGCCCACAGCGCCGCTGGCGCCGGCGCCATCCTCTCCGCAGCCCGCGCACTCGGTCAGCCCGCGCCCCGCCGCGCCCGTGTTCCGCGACCTGCCGCGCATCGTCGTGACGACGCCGCGCCTCGACAACCGCGCCGACTGGAAGCGCGAGCCCGACACGGCGCTGGTCGATTTCACCGAACGCGTCGAGAAGGCGCTGCCCGGCGTGGACTACGCGCTCTGTCTGAAGGCCCCGGCCAACGGACGCGGCGTGGGGACGTGGCACGATCAGTGGAGCGGCCTCACCACGGGCCATCACATGGCGATCAGGGACTTTGCCGCGTACCACCGCAGCAAGGGCCGTGACCTCGTCATCAACACCTGCCCGCCGGACCCGGTCCCCCTGCCCGGGCAGTGGCCCACGTGGGCCTACGTGGAGACCAAGGGGGCCACGTTCCTGCTCGATTCGACCGCGCACCGCATCGGCCTCGCGCGGCAGTTGGCCGTGCAGATGGAGTCGCGCGTCCACAACGACAGGTTTGCGCTGGCCAACGGAATCGAGACCTACATCGTCACTGGCGACAGGCCATCGCCCACGCTCCCGCACCTGGGCGTCGAGGGCTGGGGCGACCCCGCCAACGACTGGCCCGGCTTCGCGGCGATGTCCTGGGCGAAAGTCGAGCAGAAGTTCCGCGACCAGGGGATCACCGCGCAGCGGTTCCAGGCGCACCACGACCTGCACCGCCGCCGCCGATACCTCATCACGCGCGCGGCGAATGTCGGCGAGATCCCCGTGCACCGCGCGGCGATGTACCTGGACCGCGGCTACGGCCTGTGGGTCCTCGCGCCCAGCGCCGGCCTCAAGGCCCTGATCGTCGATCGCCTGGGCGGCGCCGCCCCGAAGGGCGGTGCGTGATGGGAGCGCCGTCCGCAGCGGCGCCGGCGGCGGCGCCCGCCGCGCCGTTCTCCATGACCTACACCGTCGCGGCCCACGCCGCGGAGAAGGTCGCCGCCGCGCTGCGCGACAGCGGCGTGTGCGAGCAGGTCTGGACCGCCGGCGGCGTGCGCCGGAAGAAGCCGGACCACATCCACGACCTCGACCTGGTCGTCGTGCCCGAGCAGGAGCCGGGCGTTGGTTCCGGGGGCGTGTGGACGCAGCGCTTCGTGGACTTCGTGCGCCGCGGCGAACTCTGGCGCGAGGCCGACCTCCGCGGCGGCGAGCAACTGACGCTCACCGGCGTGGCCGAGCCCCCGTCGCGCATCCACCGCCACTCGCGGAAGATCTCGCTGCGCAGCGCCCGCCGGCCGGAACTCAGGATCGAACTCTGGCTGGCCACGCCCGAGAGCGTCGGCGCGGCGCTGATGATCCGCACCGGCCCGGCCGACTTCGCGCACCTGCTCGTGGCCGCCGCGCGGTACGAGGGGCTGGGTCTCCCGCCCGACGCGCGGCGGCGGGCCCAGGCCAAGGGGAGCGCCGAGCCGCGGTTCTACTTCGCCGGCGGGTTCCTGCGCTTCGACGACCCGGCCCGCGGCGACGTGGGCCGCGTGGTCCCCACGCGCACCGAGGCCGACGTCTTCGACGCGCTGGACCTGCCGCACATGGCGCCGCAGAACCGCACGCGCGAGGCCCTGCACCACGCGATCGACGCCCGCCGCGCCAATCCCAGGGGAGGCAGGCCGTGAGCGCCCTCCGCTTCTACCTACCCCGCGCCGTGGCCAGTTTCGACCAGGTCGAAAGCGGCCTGCACGAGCGGCTCGACGAGATCCCGATCGACGAACTCCAGGCGCTCATGCGCTGCCTGGCCGAGGACCGCGGCCTCGTCGCGCTCGCGCGGACATCGAGGCCCCGCCGCGAACTGGTGCGAGCGCTCGCCGTCTACGGCCTCGGCGTCATCGCCATGAAGCGCGACGAGGCGGGCCGCTGGCGCCCGCCCGGCGCCCCCGGGGGCGGCTCCGGCGCCGTCCTGGGCGCGGAAGGGGGCGCGTGATGGGCGACTCCACGCGCGTGTACGACGTCGATCCCCACGCGGCGCTGAAGGTCAACGAGCGGGCGCTCCGCGCCGTGACGCTGGCCACGTTCCCGCCCGCGCGGCTGTACCGCAGCGGGCTGAGCCCCACGGCGATCAAGGGCGTGATGCTCCTGGCGGCCATCCTCGAGGACGTGCCCCTCGCCGCCCGCGGCGCGGCGTACTACCTGGGCTGCAACCCCTCGCTCGCGCAGCGGGCGCTGCGCTGGTGCTATCAGCGCGGCTATCTCCTGGCCAGGCCCACCGGCATCAACAACGTCCACGCCTACACGGTCAACGTCCAGGCCGTCGAACAACTCCGCTCGATCGAGGGCCTGTTCATCCGCAAGAAGGGCCGCAGGCGCACGCCGGCCGAGCGGGCGCGCATGGCCGCCACCCGCCGCGCCGTCGTCGCGAGGAAGCGCAGTCTCAGTGGCGGGGCGGGCGCCCCCGGTGGCCCGCCCGCCTGTTCGGAGGCCGCGGCATGATCCACATCGGCCAACGCTCCGAGCGCCTCACCGTCGCGCAGTACCGGGACGAGTATTTCATCCCTCCGCACCGCCCGCGATCACGCGAGTACGTCTCGGCCCTCGCCGCCTCGATCAATGACTACGGCTGGACGGGCCGCCCGCTCCTGGCGATCGACACCGGCCGCAGTCTCCGCCCGCAACTGCTCACCGGCTCGCACCGCCACGCGGCGCTCGTCGGCTTCGTGCGCGAAGACATCGACCTTGAGATCCCGGTCCACTTCGTCACCGTCAACCTCTGCCCCGGCACGGACTGGAGCGACGACCTGGCCAACGCCGTCAAGGGCCTCCTGACCAAGGACGCGGACAACGACGACACGCTGGCGCGGCTCATCGCCCTCGAGCGCCTCTCCGGAACCCGACTCACCCGCGCCATCGCCCTCATGCGCCGCGAGAACCGGGAGGGCCGATGACCGCCCCCAAAGGAACCCCATGCTGACGCCTGAACAACTCCGCGCCATCGTGATGGCCACCCTCAGCGCTCCCCACGCGGGCCAGGACAGCCGCTGGATGAGCCAGTGGGAGCATGGCCGGCTCCAGCGCTACATCGACGCCCTGCGCCGCGACGCCGACCTCATCATCGCCGCCGCCGATATGCCCGCCGTGCGCAACGAGCCGGACGCCGACGAGGAGCCCGCAGCGCCACGGCCCTGTCAGCACCAGACGTTCACGCTGGAGGTCGACGGTGTGTGGCGGTGCGTCCGATGCGGCGCGACGCGATCGCTGATGGAACCCGGCCCCACCTCCGACGCGCCCGCCTTCGAGACCGACGCCCACGGCGACCGCGGCGTCGTCGTTGTCCCTCCCGCCCGCGCCATCGCCCTCATGCGCCGCGAGAACCGGGAGGGCCGATGAACCCGTTCGATTGCTTCACCCGCGCCCACGCCACGATCTCGGAGTGCGGGCTCTACCGCTACACGCTCACGCGCGGCTGGTCCGTCGGCAGTTCTGTGACGTTCGTGATGCTAAACCCTTCGACGGCGGACGGCCTCACCGACGACGCGACGATCCGGCGCTGCATCGGCTTCGCGAGGCGCGAGGGCCACGGCTCGATGCACGTGGTCAACCTTTTCGCGCTGCGATCGACGTGGCCCGGCGAACTCGTCCGCGCCGCCGATCCAGTCGGGCCGGAGAACCTGCGCCACGTCGCCGCCACGCTCGCCGCCAGCGCCTCGGTGATCGTCGCGTGGGGCGCTCATCCGTTCGCCATGAGGCAGGAGCAATGGATGCTGGACTGCATCCGCGCGTACCACCTGGTCCCCATGTGCTTTGGCATCGCCAACAACGGCGCGCCGCTCCACCCGCTCCGTCTGCGGCGCGACACGCCGCTCATCCCGTTCCCCATCCCGGAGAAGATTCGATGAACACCAACACCGGCGAGATCCGCGAGTTCCCCTCCGCCGCCGCGGCCAAAGCCGCGGGCTTCAACCGTCCCATCGCGCCCGAACAACGCTCGATGGTGCAGGGCATGACCCGCAGCGAACGCATCCGCTGGGCCGCCGAAGTCCGCGCGAGCGAACGCGACGCCGCCCACCGCGCCGCTCCGCGCAAGAAGTACAAGCAACGCGCCCGCGTCTCCCGCTGATCCAACCTCCTCCAGCGCTCGCGCGGGGACACCCGCGATGGCGCTTTATGCCTCGCCAGCATCCTCATTCCGTCGCCCGGCTCCGCATGGCCCACGCGATCAAGCGCGCCCGCGAGCGCTTCGGCGTCGAACTCACCTTCAACGACCTGGAGCGGATGACGCAGGCCATCCGCGCCGGCCGACTCCAGCGCCTCCACGCCGACCGGCAGTGTACGATGCACCTGGTCACCTTCCCCGACGGCGCCCGCGCCGTCGCCGTCTACGACGTGCGCGACCGCAGCATCCGCACGCTCCTCACCGTGACGCAGGCGAAGAACGACGAGTCAAACCACCTCTGGATCCCGCGTCGATGAATCCCTCTTCCCGCTCCCGCCAGATCCGCCAGATCAAGGCCGCCGGAATCACCCTCCGCGCTCACGCCGGCGCCGGAGCGAGCCGATGAAGCGCGCTCAACGCCCCGCGCCGCCTTCGCCTCGCTATCATCACCACGGAGCATCCCGATGAAACATCGCATACGGAAGATCTACAACCGAATCGCCCACCCTCCTCGCACGTTCTACACGCCGTTTGCCGAGGTGAAGATCGACGCCTTTGGCGTTGCCGGCGAGCCCTCGGTAACGATCAACTGCTACGACGGCGCGACCCTCGTCATTGGTGAAGCGGAGGCGCGAGTCGTCGCCCGTGAGTTTTCCCGATTCGGATGCACCGTGAAGGAGGCCGGCGACGCGCTGACCTCGCTCGCCCGAATAGGCATCCGGGTTGAAGGACCTGTGCTGCCGATCCCGACTTGAAACACGGGGCGTGGGCCACGCCGCGAGCGTCGAGCCCACGCGAGGGACTGAACCTCCCCCGGATTTATCGCCCCGAATCTCACGCCCGCGAGCATGGATGCCCGCGGGGCCAATCAAGGATGAAGACGCCGCGAGCGTAAGGCCCCATCGTGAACCGCCGCAAGGCCCCCCACCCCCCGCACCAACGCCCCGAAACAAGGCGGTCCCGCGCCGCCTCGCACCGTGTGCGCGCACGCGCCAACGGCGATGGGCGCCCGCCCGGCGGCGTGGATCTCCACCGCGGCGACGCGTGGGACTTCCTCGCCGCCCAGCCCGACGCAGCGTTCGATCTCACGCTCACCGATCCACCCTTCGGCATCACCAACCTCGCGTGGGACAAGGCGCCCGACGCCGCACGGCTGCTCGACGAACTGCACCGCGTCACCGCCCGCGACGGCGCCGTGCTGATCTTCGCCGCCGGCAAGTTCACGCAGGCCGTGATGAACGCCGCCGGGAAGCGCTTCCGGTACAAACTCGTCTGGCGCAAGATCGGAAGCGCGACCGGCGGGCTCGACGCGCGCCGCCGCCCGATGCGCATCCACGAGGACATCCTCGTCCTCGGCGAGACGATGCCCAGGTATTTCCCGGTCATGACCACCGGCCACGCGCCCTACAAGGCGTCCGCCCGCGGGGAGTGTGTCGGTGGTCACTGGCGAGCCGCGGGGGCGATCCCCGCCCGCGTGAACACCGGCGAGCGCTACCCGATCGACGTCCTGGAGTTCCCTCGCCCGAGCGGCAAGGGCCGCTTCCACCCGACACAGAAACCCGTCGCCCTGCTCGACCGCCTGGTGCGTCTCTACTCGCCCGAGGGCGGCCGCGTCTGCGACCCGTTCTTCGGCTCCGGATCCACCGCCGCCGCCTGCATCGACACCGGCCGCTCCTTCGCCGGCGCCGAACTCGACCCGACCTACTTCGCCGCCGCGCGCCGCGCCCTCGAGCCCCGCGCCCAGGCCGCCGGCGTCCCCCTCCGCGCTCACGCCGGCGCCGGAGCGAGCCGATGAAGCGCGTTCAACGCCCCGTCAACCGCCCGGCAAACGCCCCGCGAAGCGCGCGCGCCGTGGCCGATTCCGCGCGCGGCGCGCGCCGTGACGAGGCGCTGATCGGCCCTCACGACACGCCATCGCGGTTCGATTTTGCAAACTTCCCTGCCCATCGCGCGCGCCGTGGCGATTTTGCAGCAATGCCGCCGCCGCGTCGAATCCGCCATAACTCTTGATTCCAGGCCGGTTTAGGCCGCACAAGGCCGGGTCAGGCCGTTTTGCAACCTTCCCCTGCCCGTCACGCGCGGGAGGGGCCCTTGTCGGCCCTTCCCGCGCCTTTTTTTGGCTTGACCGGCCCGGAACCCGGGTTATTCTTCTCCGCATGAGTAATATGGAGGCCATCGCCCACGACCCCCTTGCCGCCCTGCAGCGGATGGGGCTGAGTTCTGCGGAGGCGGAGGTCTACGCGTTCCTGGTCCGGCGCTCGCCCGCCACCGGATACCGCGTGGCGCAGGCCCTGGGCCGGCCCGTGGGCGCGGTCTACAAGGCGCTGGAGTCGCTCGAGGAGAAGGGCGCGGCGTACATGAGCGAGGAGGAGGGCAACCGCGTCGCCCGCGCGGCGCCGCCGGCGGAACTGATCGCCCGCCTGCGCCGGCGCCTCGAGGACGACGCGCTCGCGCTCGACGCGCTCGCCGACGAGGCGGAGGATGAGGAGCCCGACGACCTGCTGTACCGCCTGCGCGATCGGGACGGGGCGCTCGAAAGGGCTCGGTCCTTGATCGCCGGCGCCCGGACGTTCGTCCTGACCAACATCTGCCCCGCGCTCGTGCCGGAACTGGGGCCCGACCTTGAGCAGGCGGCGCGGCGCGTGCCGGTCGCGGCCAAGGTGTTCGAGCCCGCGCCGCTGCGGGGCGTCGAGGTCGTCGCCGACCCCCGGGGCGTGCAGGCCGTCGAGAACGGCCCCGGGCAGTGGCTGCTGCTGGTCGCGGACGGGCGCGTGTTCCTGCACGCGCTGTTCTCGCACGACGGATCCGCGCTGCTCTCGGCCCACTGGTCGGCCAACCCGCTGCTGAACTGGTCGATCTATTCAGGCGTGTGCTCGCACATGTCGCTCTCGTCGCTGCGGCCTCTGATCGAGCGGGGCGAGAGCGCGGCCGAACTGCAGAAGGACCTCCGCCGCCTGCGTCCGTTCGAGTCGTCCGCTTCGCCGGGCAAGTCGCTGCTCATCTCCCGGTACCGCTCGCCGAGCCCGTCCAAGCGGGGCCGGCCCCGGCGATAGCGCCGCCCGCCGCCTCAGCCGTCGTCCATGCGCCACCATTCCGGCCGCCGGGCCGTTCACGCCAGTTCGAAGGAGTTCGTCATGAGTTGTTCGGGATCTCTGCGCATCGTCCGGGCCGCGTGCGTCGCGGCGCTGTTCGCGGGCGCCGCCGAAGCCCACGGCGCCGGCAAGCGCCTGCTGGTCACCTCGTTCTATTCCAGCCGCGTCGTGTCGTTCGACATCGATTCGGGCGCCCGTCTGGGCGACACGGGTGCGATCCCGGGGTTCGCGGCGCCGCTGTGCTCGCGCGTCGGCCCGGACGGCCGGCTGTACGTGGCGAGCGAGGGAACGGACCGCATCTTCCGCTTCGACGCGGGCACGCTGTCGCTGATCGACACGTTCATCGCGCCGGGGTCTTCGATCCTTGATGAGCCGGCGGCGCTGGCGTGGGACGCGAACGGAGACCTGCTGGTGGCGTCGTTCTCGCGGGACCTTGTGCAGAAGTTCAACGGCGACACCGGCGCGTTCCTGGGCACGTTCGTCGCCGCCAACTCCGGCGGGCTGAACGGGCCGGACAACGGCATGACGTTCGGGCCGGACGGCCACCTCTACATCCCGTCGTACTTCACGAACTCGATTCTGAAGTACGACGGCGGCACGGGCGCGTTCCTGGGCTCGTTCGTCACGGGCGTCGGCCGGCCGCGCGTGCTGGAGTTCCGGGGCGACTCGCTGTACGTCACGAGCGAGACGGCGGACGCGGTGTTGCGGTACGACGCGCAGACGGGCGAGTTCCTGGGGAACTTCACGACGCCTGGCGCGGGCGGGCTGGACGTGCCGGTGGGGCTGGCGTTCGCGGACGGGTTCATGTTCGTGACGTCGATCGAGGGCGACAGCGTGCTGCGGTTTGACGCGGCGACCGGCGCGTTCATCGACGTCTTCGCCAGCGGCGCCGCGATCGGCCTGAACGGGCCCGTGTTCCTCACGGTGATCCCCGCTCCGGGCGCCGCCGCGATCGCGCCGGCGCTGCTGCTGGCCGGGCTGCGTCGGCGGAGGTGAAGCCAACGCCGGATCGGCGGCGGGCCGACGGGCGTCCGCGGCACACACGGACGTCCGCCGGCCCGCGCTGTCGTCGTCGCGCCCGTCTGCAAAAGGTCGGGGCGGCCGCGCCCCGTGCCCCGGGTGGTCAAGGGGCTTGGGGACACGGCCGCCCCGTCGGTGACGCGTCGCGGACGGAGGCGTCTCCTCCTCCCCTCCGTGCGCGGGCGCCGCCCTAACGTGGTGGTCGGGCGTTTCAGGCCTCGTGCATGGCGGCCTGATTGATCCAGTCTTCGGCGAGTTGCGTGAGCCGCAGGTCGGCGTTCTTCTCCTCTTCGAGCGTCTGATCGAGCAGGGCGACGGCCTCTTCGTGGCCCAGGAGGCGGGCGTACTCGCGGAGGCAGCCGTAGGTGGCGATCTCGTAGTGCTCGACCTTCTGCGCGGCGCAGATCAGCGCCGCGTCGAGCGTGCCGGGGTCGCCGTCTTCGCCGAGGACTTCTTCGCCCTCTTCGACGAGGCCCTCCATCGCGCGGCAGCGGTGTCCGGCGGGCTTGTTGTCGAGGGACTGGAAGATCCGCTCGATGCGTTCGACATGGGCCTTGGTCTCGCCGAGGTGGTCCTCGAAGGCCTCGCGGAGTTTCTCGTCGTGGGCGTTGTCGCGCAGTTTGGGCAGCGCCTGGAGCAGTTGCTTTTCGGCGCTGTAGGCGTCCTTGAGTTGGGTGACGTACAACTTTTCAAGATGATCGAGTTTCATGGCCATGGGGAACTCCGATCGTTGCTGGTGCGTTTGCCCGTTCCGCTTCGGGGGCCCCGGGCCGAGGCCCGCGGGGGGCCGGCCGGCGCCGCCTGTGCATCGGCGCCGGCTCGGGCCCTCGCGGCTCGGAGCATGCAGGGCCGCCGAAGCGGCGGGCGAGTGCGTTGGTTTCAGACGCTGGAAACTTTGGTGGCGCCGCGCTCTTTCAGCACGTCCTTGACCATGCTGGCGGTGTCGGCGTTCTCGCAGGAGACGGCGACGACGACGCCGCCGCGATCCAGCGCTTCTTCGTAGAACTTGAGTTCGTGTTCGGGGATGGCCAGGCCGACGAGGCCGCCGACGACGCTGCCCGCGGCCGCGCCGGCGCCGGCGCCGGCGAGCGCCGCGACGAGGGGGCCGGCCACCAGCAGGCCCGCGCCGCCGCTGGCCACGGCGCCGACCAGGGTCAGGCCCGCGGCGAGCGCGCCGACGGCGCCGCCGATGCCCGCCCCGGCCGCGGCGCCTTCGGCGAGTTTGCTGTGCTTGTCCACGGTGAACGATTCACGTCCGACGCGTTCGGAGGTGACGAGGCTGATGTCGGCGGCGTGGACCCCGCGGGCCTCAAGGGTTCCCACCGCGCGGGCGGCGGCGGAGGCGGAATCGAAGATGCCGGTGATGACTTTGCTCATGGCGTCGTCCTTTCGTTGATCCGCCACGGGCGGCCGGGCGGCGGAGCGGTTCGTTGCGGCCCGGACCCGCCGGGCTTGCACGAAACAATCGTCCGCCGAAGTGGATCAACCCTGAACGCGCGGTGAAACCGGGCTCATTCGCGCTTTCACGCCGATGGCGCCAGCGCGCGCCCGCCCCGTGCCGGCGACCAGCGCTCGGAACGGTCGGGGTGGAGGTTCCTGGTCGGGGCCCGCCGGCTCAGGCGGCGCGCGCCGGCTCGGCGCCGCGCAGGCGGCGGCGCATGCGGTCGATCCCGCGCAGTTCCCAGGTGTGGACGGTGTTCAGGCCGACGTTCATGGCGGCGGCGGCGGCGCGGTAACTGAGGCCGCGGCAGACGAGCAGTTGCACGGCGTCGCGGTGCTTGTCGGAGAGTTCGCCGAGGGCGGCCTGGAGGGACTTGGGCTCGACGCGCGCGCCCGGCGCCGCGCCTTCGGCTTCGTCGGCCTCCTCGCCCTGGCCCTTGGCGGCGCGGAGCGCGGCGAGGGCCTCGGCGGCGCGTTTGTTCTTGTGCGCCTGTCGGCGGAGGATGTTGCGGGCGACGGCGATGAGGTAGCCGGCGGAGAGTTCGCGGTCGGCGACGCCGGGCAGGGCCATGAGCCGGAGGAAGACCTCCTGGGCGACGTCCTCCGCCAGATCGCGCGATCCCCACCGGCACACATATCGAACGACGATGTCGTAGTGACGCTGCGCAAGTTGCCCGACGCACTGGGCGCTTCGGGATTCCGCAGAACAGCCGATCGCGGTCATGGCGATACCTCTGTCGTACGCCGCGCTCTCCGCGCGGGGCCTTGGTTGTCGGCCGGCGAACATCGCCGGACCCACCTGAAACCTGCCGGACGCGCCCCGCGTCTGGCAAGAACTCTCGACAGAGGCCGGAGGGCGCCGTTGCGCGCGTCCCGACCGTTGTCTTCACGCCCTTCCGCGCTCACGGCTCCGCCGCGCGCCGAAGTCTTGAAATCTCTCTCGTTTCGCCCGGAAGCCCCCTGCGCGTCCCACCGCGCGTCGGGTTCCGTCGTGGCCTGGTCAACTCATGCGTCGTCCGCGCCGTAGTCCGTGGCGCTGTGCTCCGAACCATCGACGCGCTTGGTGGGCGTCGACAAGCGGAACGAATGCCCCGAGGGGCGCCGCGCCCGGCCTGCGCCGCTCCCGCGGCGCCGTCCAGACTTGGCCAGCGTATCACAATCGCGCAGGAGGTCCAGATCTTTTTGCAGCCATCCCGGAACTTCCACAAGCGCCGCGAGTTCCGCGGGGCGCAGGCCCGACGCCCGCGCAAACATGACGAAGGACGCCACAATGAGCGACCTGGTTGGATCGCCTAAACCGGGGTGACGCGATCGCATCGCGTCCACGCGCTGGGTCATCCGCGACACGGCGGCGCCCCAGCGTTCGGCTTGCAGGTCTCCCGCGGCCCGGAGCCAGCCCAGCGCCGCGTCCACCTCCCGCGCCGGCCCGCTCAGTTCGTCCACTCCCCCACCGTTCTCGCCCGCGCCCAACCAGTCACGCAGCGCTCGTCCTCGCATGGCCCACCTCCTGATCGCCCCGATCGACGACAGACACGACATCCATGTCCGCGCGGCCCACCGCCGCGCGTCCATCCTGACAGGGCGCACACTCAACCCAGCCAACCCGCCCACTCACCCAATCGTCGGACGCGACCTTCCGATCACGCCCGACGAAGGAACCGATGGAGCCCTTCAACCGCTCCCGAGCGAGGTCAAGGCCAGGGTCCGACCTCCAAACCCGGAGCGCACTAGCCGGCTCATCCGCCGCGTCCTGCGGCCTATGTCTCACGTCCTTGCGAGTCCCACCCGCGTCCTTGCGGAGCCGTCGCAGTCCTTGCGAACGACACCAGAGACAACCCGATCCCCAAGTTGGTTTGTCCCCACTACTTTGGGTGATTTTAAAGGGATTTCACCCGGATTCCGGCCCAAATCCGCCATTCCACTCCCCTTTAGCGGGGGATCCGAACGACCGGATAGACGGAGTTGCCGACAAGTTCTCCCCCAAAGAAGCCCCAAGCGGCGAGGCCATCGTCCGCCGCGGGCTCGAGCAGGTACACCGCCAGCGTCCCCAGTTCCTGGTCCACCGGCACGCGCCACCAGCCCTCGCCGACGCGGCGCGTGGCGGAGCGCTTCTCGACCTCGTGCAGGCGCAGGGTGCGCTTCTGGAACTCGCGGCCCTCGCCGACGCTGAGGATGACGTACTCCTCGACCTCCGCGTCCCGCTCGATGCGCTCGGGGTCCACGCGCACGCCGTGCGCGCGGAGGTTTTCGAGCAGGTACGCGTGCGACGGCGGGATGAGGTACGCGCGCGGGCGCGCGACGGTCATCGTGGGCGTAAACCTCCCCCACCGCTTGACTTCGTAGTCCCTCGGAACGCCGGTGGACTCCGTCCCGCCGCCCTCGCGCGGGCGTTCCTGCCAGCCCTTGACCGTCACCGTTCCGTCGAAGGGCGCGTCCTTGAAGCGCACGCCCACATCCGCCGGCTCCCCCGCCGCCGTGGCGCGGCGCGCGTCCTCGACGACGTTGAGGAGCGCGACGCGGTTCTCGGCGGCGTAGGACACGCACTCGCGGATGAACTCCATCGTCGCCAGCACGCGGTCGCGGAACGGCGCGTGGACGTAGGCCTCGGACAGCACGGAGACGTGCCCGCGCAGCGCGTGGTAGTTGGAGCCGTAGCGCGGGTTGGACGGGTACGTGCGCCACTCGGTCTTCTGGGGGTCGAAGTCGGCGTACCAGAAGGTGTCCCAGCCGGCGCGCTCGAGCAGGCGGCGCGAGACCTCGGGGAGCATGACGTCGCGCGACCAGTCCATGGGGCGCGAGTCGCCGGCGGGGCACTGCGAGGCGCCGAACGTGAGCGTGTAGCGGTGCAGTGAGCCGTTGGTGGTGTGCGCGTCGATCACCATGTGCGGACGCCAGAGCGTCAGGACGCGCGCCATCGCGCGCGTCTCGGGCGCGTCCAGTTTCATGTAGTCGCGGTTGAGGTCGAGCCCCTGCGCGTTGGCTCGCACGCCCACCATGCGCGGGCCGTCCTGCCCGGGGCGGTTGACCTCCACCGGCGCGAAGCGCTCGTTGCCGTCGGCGTTGTAGATCGGCGCGGCCAGGAGCACGACGTTGTCGAGGATCGCCCGCGCCCACGGCGCCGCGGGATCACGCACGATCTCGCGCACGAGCATCGGCAACGCCTCCTTGCCGCAGACCTCGCCGGCGTGGATGTTGCCGAAGGCGAGCACGACCGCCTTGCCGCTGGCGAACGCCTCGTCCGGATGCTGCACGGGCGGATCGGCGAGGATGAGGAGGGGGATGTCGCGTCCTTCGTAGGTGCGGCCCATCGACGCGCGGCGCAGCAGCGGGGCGCCGCGCAGCGCGTCGTCGCGCGATGCGTCGGCCAGGCGGTCCATGAGCGCGACGGTCTCGGCGTAGGTTGCGGTGCGTTCGTAGGCGGAGAGTTCGGCGACGCTGGCGAAGGGGTCCGGCTGGGCGGCGCACCCCGCGAGCGCCGCGACGCCGAGCCCCGCGACCACCCAGGCGCCCCGGCGCCGACGCGCATGTTCTGTGTTCATGGCGCCCAATGTACCCCGCGCGCCGCGCCGCTCGCCCGGGTTCACCCCCATCCTCCCCGGCCCCGGGGAGCGCCCCACCGATGACTACCAAGAGTGCGGGAAAAACGCGGTTCTCGGACGTTGTTGGCACAAGATAGTGAACACTCGCTCAGATTCAACATCCCCTATTATGGTGAGTTTCACGTGGAACTGGCGATGAGGGTCGCGAGCGGGTTCAGGCCGCTGCGGCGGAGGGGTCCGACGGGCCATCGCCCCAGACCTCCATCACGAACATCGCTCCGCCCTCCGGCGCCCGTTCGGCCCAGATGCGCCCGCCGGCCTCGGTCAGGAGTCGGCGGCACACCGCCAGGCCAAGGCCGTTCCCCCCACCGCTCCCGCCCCGGCTTGTGACGAACGGTTCGAACAGTCGCGGCGCCACATCGTCCGAGATCCCGGGGCCCGTGTCGGAAACCGCGATCCGGACCTTCCTCTTCGGTCCGCCTTCCCACATGGAACATTCGGCCCGGATCGTCAGCGTCCCCGAACCGAGCCCCGCCATCGCGTGGTGCGCGTTGAGGATCAGGTTCAGGAGCACCTGCTGCAGCGCGACGGGCCTCATTCGAACGCGGCACCCCATGGGCGCCTCCACCACCGTGCGGACGCCGTCGCATCCGGAGGACCGTCCCATGCACGAAAAAACGTCGTCGATGCACGCCCCAACGTCCGCCACCCGATCGGCGGGCGTGCCGAGCGCGTCCGGGCGGACGAAGCCCAGGATGGCGTCGGTGATCTGAGTGACGCGGTCCACCGCGGCGATGGCCTTCTGCACGACCTGGCGCCCGAGCGCATCATCGCCCGGCGCTGCGGCGGCGAGTTGGGCGTAACTGAGCAGGGGGGTCAGGGCGTTGTTGATCTCGTGGACGACGCCAGCCGCGAGCGTCCCGACCGTTGAAAGTCGGTGCAGGTGCTCCACCTCCTGATGAAGGTCCGCGAGTTGACGTTCCGCCTCGAGGAGGCGATCCATCACCTCGGCGTGCGGGATCGGTCGCGCCTTGGGCTGGTGCATCTCTTGGCTCTGGCCTGTGCTGCCCGCCCTGACCGCGGCCCGGCGCCGCGTTGGGCTTCCCTCTGTTCCACGTGGAACACCGGCCGAACGGCTCGCCGGGACCACGCCACCAAGTTCGGACTTGGGACAGGGGCTATTCAGGCGCGGAGAGCCAGTCGATGCGTTCCCCCGCCGCCGACGCTGGATGTGCGGCCCGCGCCGGATGCTCCAATCGCCCGAGGAGCCACCGTTTCAGAGCCCCCGGTCGCACATCCCGACCGCCCAGTTCCCCCACCTTCACCCACTCAAAGGCGATATCGGGCTCGAGCGACCGCACCAGCGGTGGTGGACCCCCGGGGCCATGTTCCACGTGGAACACCAGGTTCACCTCGTGGTGCTCACGCTTGCCGGCCGCGAACCGAACCTCCGCAACGGCCAGGAGCCCACCGATGGCGACGTGGACGCCGGTTTCTTCGATGAACTCGCGGGCCAGGGCATCCGCCGCGGCCTCGCCGGGGTCCACGTGCCCGCCGGGCAGGTACAGGTACCCCTTCTGCACGTTCCGACAGAAGAGGACCGATCCATTCTGGATCCACACCCCACGCGCGATGACCTCGATATGATCCGCCTTCGACGCCATACACCACTCCTCGTAGATCGGCATCCTACCAGCACAACTCCTTCGGCCGCGGCTCTATACCAAACATTATCCTATCAAATACGCTCGACATCGCGGCCTATCCGCAGAACACTCTGATATTTGGTTTACGTTTGGGTATCCTCGGTTTGGGAGATCGACCATGAGCGCACCGACGCCGTCCGGACCCACCGCCGCCGCGGCCAACCCCAAGACGCGCCGCCTGGGCCGGGGCCTGAGCGCGCTGCTGAACGAAACGCCGCCCGTGCCGGTGATGGCGCCGACGGATCGCGAGCCCGCCCCCGGCGCGCCGCGCGCCGATGCGGGCGCCACCGCGCGCACGGCGCGCGGGCAGAGCGGTGGGGGGGCGCCAACCATCGCCGGCGAGGGCGCTCCTTCGGGCGCGCCGCGCTTCACGATGATCCCCGTCGCCGCGTTCGAGCCCAACCGCTTCCAGCCCCGGCGCGTCTTCGACGACGCCTCGCTGCGCGCGCTGGCGGATTCGATCCGCGTCTCGGGCATGATGCAGCCGATCGTCGCGCGGCGGTCGCCGAGTTCGAGCGGGTACGAGATCATCGCGGGCGAGCGGCGCTGGCGTGCGGCGAAGATGCTGGACCTGGCGTTCGCGCCGACGATCATCGTGAGCATCCGCGACCAGGAGGCCGCGGAATGGGCGCTGGTCGAGAACATGCAGCGCGAGGACCTGCACCCTCTGGAGCGGGCGCGTGCGCTGCGTGCGTTGTCGCAGACGTTCGGGCTGTCGCAGTCGCAGACCGCCGAGCGCACGGGCCTGGAG
>JACVCK010000006.1 GCA_016742055.1 Phycisphaerales bacterium | reverse complement strand
CCTGTTCCCTGTCCGACCCGCCGAACCGCGCAGCGCCCGCCGTGCCGGGCAGACGCCTGGAGACGTGGCTCAGAGGCCAATAGGACTACATTCGAATCGGGGGGTGGTCAAGAAAAATCGCCTTGACCGCGCTGAATCGAGGGGGCCCCACACCCACCCTTCCCCAATCCCGACCGCTCGACCTCCCACGATCTACCAACGAAATGGGCGCAACAGGACTCGAACCTGTGACCCCCGCCATGTGACGACGGTGCTCTAGCCGACTGAGCTATGCGCCCGAAACTGCCCCGAGGCCTTCGCCGGGGGGTCGACATCATAGCGCCTCCGCAACGGGGGCCGCCAACCCGCCGCTATCATCCATCCTGCCATCGCACGGCGGCGGCTGGACCAACCCTCCACCGCCCCCGTGGGAACCCCGATCACCCAGGCCGGTCCCCGGCCACAGCAATCCGCGAGGCCTCCCATGGCGAAAACCCCCGCAAAGGTCGCCGTCGTCCTGTCGGGCTGCGGCGTGTTCGATGGATCCGAGATCCACGAGTCCGTGAGCGTGCTGATCCATCTGTCCCGGCTGGGCGCCAGCGTCCGGTGCTTTGCGCCCGACAAGGAGCAGCCCAACGCGATCAACCATTTCTCCGGGGAAGTCGAGCCCCGCCGGCAGCGCAACATGCTGCAGGAAGCCGCCCGAATCGCCCGGGGCGGACCGACCGGCGATCCCGGAAGCCAGCCGCTGTCGCAGTTGGACCCCGCGGAATTTGACGCGGTCATCTTCCCCGGCGGCTATGGCGCCGCGAAGAACCTTTGCACCTTCGCCGTGGACGGCCCTGCCTGCGAGGTGGAGGACGACGTGGCGCGGGTGGTGCGGACGTTCCACGCCGCCGGCAAGCCGATCGGCATGTGCTGCATCGCGCCGGTGATCGCGGCCCGGGTCCTGGGGACGGCCAACGGCGGACCGGGGTGCACGATCACCCTCGGGGAGGAGGGCGACGCCCCGGCCGCGGCCCGGAAGATGGGCGCCCAGCACAAGGCCTGCCGGGCCGTTGAGGCCTGCATCGACCGCGAGAACCACCTGGTTTCGACCCCCGCCTACATGCTGGACGCGCCGTTGCACGAGATCCACGCCGGCATCGGGCGCATGGTGGAGGATGTGCTGAGTCTCGTCGGCGCCCCGCAGGCGACGGCTTCCCCGCGCTGAACCCTTCCTGCCCGAACCCGCGTATGGAAGCGGTTTCCCCCTCCGGATACCCTCCCCGATGGTGTTGAACCGCACCCTGATTCCCTCGTGCCGAGCCCTCGCCGCCGCCGTCGCCGCCCTTCTGGCGGGCGCGACGCTGAGTTGCGCGCCCAAGGCCCCCGAGCGGGCGACCGCCGAGGCCAGGCCCTTGATCGTCCGGGACGTTCCGGACATCCTGCGCGGGATCATCGGGTCGGAGACCACGCTCCGCGGCGGCGATCCTCAGATCGTCTCGGGCATCGGGATCGTGGTCGGGCTGAACGGCACCGGCTCGGCGGACGTCCCCGACAGTGTGCGGATCTGGCTGGAGCGCGAGATGACGCTCCGGGGCGTCGGCCAGGAGACGTTCGGGATGGGCTGGGCGTCGCCCAGCGCGTTCATCAACGACGTCAACACGGCGGTGGTCGAGGTGTATGCCTCCGTCTCCCCCGGCGCGCCCAAGGGCGCCCGGTTCGATGTGCTGGTCCGGGCTTTGGCGGGCACCGCGACGACGAGTCTCGAAGGGGGCCGGCTCTGGACGACCGACCTGCGTCCCGGCGCCCCCGATGTGTCGGGCGCGAGCGCCAGGGCCCTCGCTCAGGCCTCGGGTCCTATTTACACCAACCCCTTCGTGGACCCCTCCGCTCAAACCGACGGGGGCATCGATCGGCGGACGGGACGCATCCTGCACGGCGGCATCATGACCGAACCGCTTGATCTGCTGCTGATGCTCGACAACCCCTCGCACCTGCGTTCGCGCGCGATCACCTCGGCGATCAACACCAAGTTCCCCCGAAGCCCAAAGGACCGCAACGACATCGCCCGAGGGCGCGACGATGAGTCCATCGCCCTCACCATCCCCTACGCCTGGAGGGATCAGCCCCAGGAGTTCATCCAACTCCTGCGGCACACGCGGATCGACACCTCGTACCCCGAGATGTGGGCGAGCCGGTACATCCAGGCGCTCAAGGAGCAGCCGGCGCTGTCCTTGCCGCTGGGCTGGTGCCTTCAGGCAGCAGGGCCTCAGGCGATCCCCGAACTGCGGAAGATGTACGACTACGCCGAGCCGATTCCGCGATTGACGGCGCTCCGCGCCGGGGCGCGCCTCAACGATCCTCTGACGGCGCCCCACCTCAAGGAACTCGCCCGCAGCGGCCCGCTGGCCATGCGCGGGGACGCCATGACCCTTCTGGCGGAACTCCCCTCCGACCCCACCGTCAACACCGCGCTGCGGGAACTGCTCAACGCAGAGGAACCGACCAGCCGCATCGCGGCGTACGAGGCCCTCGCCAAGCGTCGGGACCCGTACATCCAGCGCCGGGCCATCGAGGGCAAGTTCACGTTGGACGTGGCGCCGTCGTCTTATCCCATGATCTACGTCGCCCAGAGCGGCGAGCCCCGGATCGCGATCTTCGGGGAGGGCCTCCGGGTCGAGCGTCCCACCCTGGTCTTCGCCTGGTCGGACCGGCTGATTCTCGCCGCCGACAGCCCGACCGATCCCCTCCGGCTGATGTACAAGAACTACCGCACCAACGGCGTGACCCGGACGACGGTCGACGACCGCGTCCCGCGGCTTGTGGAGTACTTCGGGCGGACGGACACTCCGGAGACCCCCGGCGCCGGCATCGGGCTTTCCTACTCCGAGGTGGTCGGCGCGCTGTACGAATTGACCGAGAAGCAGAAGGCCATTCCGGCCATCTTTTTCGGCGAGCAGGACCGCCTCCAGGCCGAACTGCTGGCGGCGGCCCAATCGGCGATCGGCTCGCCGCGCCCCGAACTCTCGGACGGATCGGTCCCCGTGCCCGCCGCCGAGCCGCAGCCGACCACCCCCACCGCCGTCGCGGGCCAAGAAAAACCGGCGACTTCTCCGGGCGCCGAGCCCCCCAAGGCCGACCGTCCGAGTTATGTTGTGCCCATCACTCCACCACCCGGGTCCAAGAGCGGCGACAAGGACCGCAAGCCCGATCGTTGAGCGATGCACGAGGGCCGCAGATCCGGCCCGAGTGAGCCAGATGCTTCACGGATGAAGCGGCCGCGGGACATGCGGCCCACGCAGGAGCGCGACACGGAGGTCACCCAGCGCATGCGGCTCGCCAAACTCACACTCTCCGGCTTCAAATCGTTCGCCGACCGCACCGATTTCACCTTCGATGCGCCCATCACCGGCATCGTCGGGCCTAACGGCTGCGGCAAGTCGAACGTCGTGGACGCGATCAAGTGGGTGCTGGGCGAGCGCTCGGCGAAGAGTCTGCGCGGCAAGGAGATGGAGGACGTGATCTTCGCCGGCTCCGCGGGCCGGCGTCCGCTGGGCCTGGCGAGCGTCACGCTGACCTTCGACAACCCCGTGATGTCCGCCCCCGCGCCTGAATCCGGCGCGCCGGCCGACCTGGCGCTTCCCGAGGAGCCTGGCGAACCCGCCGACGACGGCTCGCTCGGCGAGCCCCCCGCCTTCGTTCGCGCCCCCGGCGCCCCGCGCCGCGCGCTGCCCATCGACACTGAGGCCGTGGACATCGAGCGCCGCCTGCACCGCGACGGCACGAGCGAGTACCTCATCAACGGCCGAAAGGCGCGCCTGCGCGACATCCGCGAACTGTTCATGGACACCGGCGTGGGCGCCGACGCCTATTCGATCATCGAGCAGGGCAAGGTCGACGCGATGCTCCTGGCCTCCCCCGTGGAGCGGCGGAACATCTTCGAAGAGGCCGCGGGCGTGGCGAAGTTCCGCGCCCGGCGCCTCGAGGCCCTGCGCAAACTGGAGCGCGCCGAGTCGAACCTGATCCGAGTCCGCGAGCAACTGGACTCGACCGAGCGCCGGCTGCGGATCGTCAAGGGCCAGGCGGCCAAGGCCCGGCAGTTCCTGGACCTCGACGCCGCGCTCCGCCAGCACAAGACCTCCCTCGCGTTCGACCAGTACCACGACCTGCGCGAGCGCCTGGACGGTCTGACCTCGCGCCTCGCGGCGCTGGAGACGGGCCGGCGCGAGGCCGCCGAACAACTCGCCCGCCTCGAAGACGCCAAGCAGCAGGCCGACGCCGAACGGCACGAACTGCTCTCGTCGCGCCAGGAGGCGGAGTCCCAGGGCGCCCGCGCGCGGCATGAGCGCGAGGCGGCCACCCAGCGCACGGGCATCCTCGAGCGCAACCTCGCGGACGCCGAGCAGCAGGCGGCCAGCGACGAGGCGCGCCTGGCGGAACTGGAGACGCGGATCGACGACCTTCTGGAGGACGCCGACCGGCGCCGCGCCGCGTGCGACGCGCTGGACGCGTCCGTCGCCGAGGCGGAGTCCGAGATGGGCCGTCTGGGCGCCGAGCGTTCGCGTGCGCAGACGGAACTCGCCGGGCGCCGCTCCGATCTGGACGCCGCCCGCGCTTCGGTCGCCGAGGTCTCGCGTCGCCGCTCCGCCCTGACAGCCGAGGCCGAGGGCGAGCGCCGGCGCATCGACGCGCTCAAGGAGCAGTCCGCCCGCTTCTCCGCGCGGCTCGCGGTGGTCGCCGAGAGCGTCCGCACGCTGGACGAAGAAACCGACGCCGCCGAGCGCTCACTGGCCGAACGGGCCCAGCGCACGCAGGCGATCGAGGCGCAGGCCCGCGCGATGGACGAGTCCGCCGCCACGCTCTCCGGCGAGCAGCGCGAACTGACCGAGCGCCTGGGCGAACTCGAGCAGGAGCGGGCGCGCATCGACAGCCGCCGCGCCACGCTGCAGGAGATGATCGAGTCCCGCGTGGGCCTGGGCGAGGCGGCGCGTGAGGCGCTGGAGCGGCGCGCCGCCGACGCGCCGGGCTACGAGACGATCGTCGGCCCCTTGGCCGACCTGCTCCGCGTGTCCGGCGGCGACGCGCTGGTGGTCGAGGCCGCCCTCGGGCCGGCGCTGCAGGCGATCGTCGTCACCGACGCCGCCCATCTGGCCGCCGGGCAGGCGCTCTCGGAACTCGCCGGGCGCGTCACGTTCGTCGCGCTCCACGACGGCGCCGACGCCGCCGATCCGGCCCCGGATGTCCAGCCCCTGCCCCCGGGGGTCGAGCGTGCGGACGCGTTCGTCGAGGTCGATCAGCGCGCCGGCGCGCTCCTGAGGCGGATCCTCGGGCGCACCTTCGTCGTGGACTCCGTCGCCGACGCCCTCCTCGAAGCCCAGGGCCCGCTCGGCCCCGACGCCCGCTTCGTCACCCGCAGCGGCGAGGTCCTCGAACCCGACGGGCGCCTGATCGCCGGCCCGCTCTCGGCCGAGGAATCCGGACGAGGCCTCCTCCAGCGACGCGCCGAACGCGGAGATCTCGAGGTCGTCGTCGCCGGGCTGACCGAACGCATCGACGCCGCCCGCTCGCGCCTTGAAGGCCTCGACGAACAGGCCGCGGCGCTCGACGCCCGGCGATCCGACCTCCGCACCGAACTCGCCGATCAGCGCCGGCACATCGCCGCCGACGAGGCCCGGCGCGACCGGCTGGGCGTGGAACTGGACCGCTTCGCCCGCGAGCGACGCTCCATCGAGGACGAGGCGTCGGAGACCTCGGAGCACATCCGCACGCTGACGGAAGACCGCGACGCGCTGCTCTCTAAGGCCGAGAGTCTCGGCCGGCTCGAGCAGGAGCAGGCCCTGGCCCTGGTCGCCGCCGAGAGCGCCGTCGCCGAACTCGCCGCCGAAGTGGAAAGCGCGAACGAGGCGTTCACCGCGGCCCGGGTGAGCGCGAGCCAGCGCGCGGAGCAGTCCGTCGCCGCACGGCGCGAACTCCGCCAGATCGACCTGTCCGTCGAGGAATCGCGCCGCCAGGCCCGTCAGGCCGCGGAGAGCGCGGCGCTGCGCCGGCAGCGCGTCGCCGATCACGAGAAGGCCATCGACGAGGCCCGCCGGCAGATCGAGCAGGCCACGCTCGCCGCCGCGGACGCCGAGCGGCGCCTCGCCGACCTCGAGTCCGCGCTGCACGGCGCGACGGAGCACGCCCGCGCCGTGGGCGAGAAGACGCTGCTGGCCCGCGAGCACGCGGCGCACATCGACCGGGACTGGAACAGTCTGGAGATGTCGCGGCGCGAACTCGAGGTCCGGCGCGAGACGCTCGAAGAGCGCACCGCGGAGGACATCGGCCTCGACCTCGCCGCCGAGTACGACTGGTGGCGCTCCGAGCGCCCACAGGACCACGGACCCCTCGATCAGCCCGCCGTCGCGGCGGAGATCGACCGCCTGCGCTCCGAGATCAAGCGTCTGGGCAACGTGAACCTCGACGCGATCGAGGAGGAGACTCAACTCGAGACGCGCAACGAGGACCTCGCGAAGCAGGTCGCGGACATCGACCAGGCCCGCGCAGCGCTCGAATCGCTGATCCAGCGCCTGAGCGACGTCAGCCGGGAGCGCTTCAAGGAGGTCTTCGAGCGCATCCAGGGCCACTTCGCCGGCCAGGACGGCATGTTCCGCCGGCTGTTCGGCGGGGGGCGCGCCGAACTACGCCTCATGCCCGACGCCGAGACCGGCGAGATCGACTGGCTTGAGTCGGGCGTCGAGGTGATCGCCAAGCCGCCGGGCAAGGAGCCCCGCAGCATCACGCAACTCTCCGGCGGCGAGAAGACCATGACGGCGGTGGCGCTGCTCATGTCCATCTTCCAGAGCAAGCCCTCGCCGTTCTGCGTGCTGGACGAAGTGGACGCCGCCCTCGACGAGAGCAACGTCGAGCGCTTCTGCTCCATCCTCCACCGGTTCCTCGACCGCTCCCACTTCATCGTCATCACGCACAACAAGCGCACCATGCACCACGCCAATCAACTCTACGGTGTGACCATGCAGGAGCGGGGCGTGTCGCGCCGTGTGAGCGTGAAGTTCGAGGACGTCGGCGAGAGCGGCTCGATCCGCGTGAACGCCGACTCGGCGGCGGACCGGTCCGACGCCCAGTCCGGCGCCGAGGCCGAGGCCAAGCCCGATCGGACCCGCCGCCGGGGCCCGCTCCGCGCCGCCGTCGCCGACCTGCGCGACGAGGCCGGGCCGACCCACGTCGAAGCGGCGCCCGACGCCGTCTGAAAGCCGCGAAGTTCGCTCAGCGCCCCGAGCCCGTGGCCCCGCGCGGGTCCGGCGGGATCAGCAACTTCATGCCCGGGCGGAGGTCCTGCGGGCGCGACAGCAGCGAGCGGTTCGCGTCGAGGATCACCTGCCACAGGGCTGAGGAGTTGTAGTACGTCTTGGCGATGGCCCCAAGGGTGTCGCCGGGCTGCACGATGTACTCGACCGCCTGCGCCGCGCGCGTGGGCGGCGGCGCGTCGACGGCTTTGGGGTCCCCCACCGTCAGGCCCTGCACGTTGTTCGGATCGACGGGCAGGCGCAGTTCCTGGCCGACGCGAAGTTTGCGCGGGTCCACGCGCGGGTTGGCCCGCGCCACGACCGACCACAGCGCCGCGTCGCCGTAGGCCTTCTTGGCGATGGTCTGGAACGACTCGCCGGCGCGGACGGTGTGGGTGGTGAACTCGGGGGCCACGACGCCGACGCGCGGGCGCTCGGGGAAAGCGGTCGCGGGCGTGCGCTCGGGCGGCGGGCGCGTCGCCACGGGCGGCGGCTGAACCGGGGCCGGGACGGGCGCCTGGACAATGGGTTCGGAGGCGCCCGCGGGCTCGTCGGCGAAGGTGATGGCCGGCTCGCGCTCCACGGGCCATGCCCAGTACACCACAACCCACAGCGCCGCCAGCAGACCAAGCCCAAGAGCCAGTCGCTCACGACCGCTGCGCATCGCGGACCTCCGGGGACGATGGTCCCGGACCGGGGTCAGGTGGTGGCGAGGGCCGCGGCGCCGTCCGCGGCCTTGGGCTCGCCCCCACGGCTTATCGGCTTGGAAGGCGGGGCGGCTTTGCTCCAAACCATCGGGGCCGCGATGGCGATCGAGGAATACGTCCCCACGATGACACCGATGAAGATCGCGTACGCGAAGCCGCGGATGGACTCTCCGGCGAGGATGTAGAGCATGAGGCAGGAAAAGAGCGTGGTCGTGCCGGTGATGACGGTTCGGCTGAAGGTCTGGTTGAGGGAGAGGTTGACCACGTCGCGCGAGGCGTAGGCCAGTTTGCCCCGGTTCTCGCGGATGCGGTCCATGACGACGATCTTGTCGTTGAGCGAGTAGCCCAGCACGGTGAGGATGGCGGCGACCATGGCCAGGTCGATCTTGAAGGGCTGCAGGCCGATCAGCGACGCGAAGCCGGGGGCCTTCTCGTAGACGATCTCGGCGACGGCGACCAGGCCGACGGCGATGAAGGCGTCGTGCACGTCCGCCACCACCGCCGCGACGCTGTACCGCATCGAGCCGAAACGGACCCAGACGTAGATCAGGATGCCGACGACGCTCAGGATCACCGAGACGGCGGCCTGGGCGACGAACGTGCGGGCGATGGCGGGGCTGAAGTTCTGCACGCCGGCGAGGGTGCTCCCTCGCTCGAGCGCGTCGGAGACCAGCGCCGCCTCGGCCTCGGCCACGTCGGTGCGCCAGCGGGCCTCGTCGTCGAAGAACGAGAGTTGCGGGTCGAAGGCGACGCGCGCGAAGGAGCGGACGGCGCCGGGGTCGCCCTCGAGGATCACCATGCGATGCGTGCGGGTGAGCGAGCCGGCGTGGTCCGGCTGGGCGCCCATCTGTTCGAGGCGCGTCTCGATCTCCTCGAGCGTGGGCGGCGGCTCGAGGCCGCGGGCCACGACCGCCACGCCGCCCCGGAACGCCGCGACGTCGTCGCGGATGGAGGGCTCGCCGACGCTGTCGCCGAGCGCCGCCTGCGTGAGCGGCGCGGTGCGGATGTCGCCGATGGCGATGGGCGGGCGGGCGTCCACCACGTCGGCGAAGGCCTCGATCATGGCGGCGGACACCGCGTCGGCGTCGGTGGCGACGGTCTTGATGGTGAAGACGTTGGAGGTGATCTGGTCGGCCTGAGGATTGACGGCGATGACGTCGGCGGTGAGCAGGCGCGCGAGTTCGGAGCCGGCGGGCTCTTTCTGAGCGCGTTCGCGGACGCGCTGCTCGACCTGCTGTCGCGTGAGGGTGAGCGGCCCGCCGTCGGCGCCGCCCTCGCTCTTGAATCGCACGGTCACCGCCGTGCCGCCCCGGAACTCGTTGTCGAACATCTCAGCGCCCTGGCGCACCATGACGGCGGCGCTGAGAATGATCAGGCCGCCGGAGATCGCGTAGAACACGTGGCGGAGGCCGATCCAGTCGATCCGGGGCTCGAGCGCGCGCCCCAGCGCGGGGATCGCCAAGGGGAGCATCGACATCTTCTTGAGTTTGAGCCCCTCGGTCAGCCACGTCAGCAGGATGCGGGTGACCACCAGCGCCGAGAACAGCGTGGTGATGATGCCGATCGCCAGCACGACGGCGAAGCCCTTGATCTCGGTCGTGCCGGTCCAGTAGAGGGCCAGCGCCACGACCAGCGTGGTGATGTTGCCGTCGATGATCGCCGACATGGCGCGCTGGAAGCCCAGCCGCACCGACGCCTTGAGCGTCTGGCCGGCGATCAACTCTTCGCGGATGCGTTCGTAGATCAGCACGTTGGCGTCGACCGCCATGCCGAAGGTCAGGATCACGCCCGCGATGCCGGGCATGGTGAAGGAGGCGCGCCCCACGGCCATCAGCGCCAGCAGCAGGAGCGCGTTGGTCACCAGGGCGCCGATCGCGACGGCGCCGCAGGTGAAGTAGTACAGCACCATGAACACCGCGATCGCCACGAAGGCGTACCCGCCGGCCAGCAGGCCGCGCCGGAGGTTGTCGGCGCCGAGTTCGGGCCCTGTGACGCTGCGGCTGATGGGCTCTGCCGAGAGTTTCGCCGCGAGCGAGCCGGCCTGCAGGGTCTGGGTGATGTACTGGATGTCTTCGGGGGTGAAGACGCCGGTGATCTGCCCCTGGGCGCCGATTTCGGAGATGAGGTTGGGGGCGGTGTAGACCCGGTCGTCAAGCAGGACGGCCATGGACCGGTTGACGTTGGAGCCGGTGAGTTCAGCCAGCAGCGTGGCGCCTCGCGTGTCCATGCGGAACGCGATGCCCGGGCGGCCGAACTGGTCGGCCTGCTGGAAGGACTGGGTGACGCGCCAGGAGCCCTCGGCGTCGGTCAGGCGCAGGCCGGGCGCGTCGTAGAGGAGCATGTAGTAGAGCCCGTCGCGCTCCTCGACGATGTAGCGGCGGCTCGCGAAGAAGCCGACGGGGTCGGCCTGGAGCGCCCGGAGTTCCTGCACGTTGTCGTACCAGGCCTCGACGTTGTCGAGTTGGTACCAACGGGCGTCGGTCGAGCGGGCGGCGCGCGGGCCGCGCTCGTGCAGTTCGGCGCGCAGGCGGGCCTCTTCCGGCAGTTGCCCCGGCTGCGGGGCGATGCGGAACGTCAGCACGCCGGCGCCCTTGAGCAGGCGGATGAGGTCCGCGGGGTCGTCCAGGCCCGAACGCTCGGCCTCGTACCGCTCGTAGGCGGTGACGGCGGCGGCGATGCCGTCGGCGGCCTCGGGGTGCGTCTCGATGAGGCGCGCGATCGCGCGGTCGCGCGGGCTGCCGATCGTCACCGCCGTCCCGGCCTCCCGGTCCGCGATCATGCGCAGTGTGTCGGGCAGTTCCAGGGCGCGGCGCAGTTCGTCCGGGTTCACAGCGGAGGCGAGCGCGCCGTCGCGAGCGGCCTCGTACGCCAGTTCCGCCTGGGCCGCGATGTCCAGCAGCCGGTCCTGCACGGCGGCGTCCGCCTCGGCGCGCTGGGCCTCGCGGAAGGCGGCGCGGGCCTGCTGGGCCTCGTCGTAGCGCAGCGCGGCGGCGCGGAGCATCTCGAGGCGCGGGGCGCTGCCGTCGGCCAGTTTCGCCAGTTCGGCGACGCGTTCGGCGGCGCCGAGGCGCATCACGCGCTCGAGTTCGGAGGGGGGAATGGCGCGCGTGCCGGTGGCGGCGAGCGCGGCCTCGAACGCGGCGCGGAGGGCGCGCACGTTCTCGCTCGGCAGGGGCATCGAGATCTCGATGCGGTTGTCGCCCTGCGCCACCATCGAGATGTCCAGGGCGCCCGTGGGGTTCACGCGCCGTTTGAGCACCTCGATCGTCGCGCTCAGGACGTTGGAGGCGCTCTCGGTCGCGTCCACCTCCACCGCGTAGACCAGCGTGGCGCCGCCGGCGAGGTCCTTGCCTCGACGCAGTTTCTCGGAGGGGGGCATGATCGCCAGCGCCGCCAGAACCAGCAGCGCGAGCAGAAGAACGGTGTTTCGGATGAGTCGGGACATAGTGGGTATCAAGGCGGGGCGAGCGGGGGCGAGACGGCGTTTGGCGCGTCGATCAGGCCTTGGCGGCCTCGGCGACGGGGCGCTCCTCCGCGCTCGACTTCTTCAGGACGCTCTGCACGGCGGCGCGCGTCACGCGGATCTTCGTGTTCGTGGACTCGTCCACCTTCAGAACCACCTCGTCGTCGCGAACCTCCGCGACGTGCCCGATGATCCCGCCGATGGTCACCACACGGTCGTGACGGCGGAGCGAGCCGAGCATCTCCGCGCGCCGCTTCTTCTCCTTGCGGCCCGCGAACACCTGCATGAGGATCATGAACAGCAGGAGGCCGCCCATGAGGAACATGAACTGGAAGCCCATCCCGGTCGGCGGAGGCGCCGAGCCGCCGCCGCCGCCCAGGGGTTGGCCAGATTCGCCCGTCACGGCGCCGCCGTCTGAACGGCCCGCCACCGGCGGCGCCGCGTCGGCCTGCGCCAAATACAGCATCGGCGTGGAGAAAATCGTGGACTCGAGGGTGAGGAGGGCAGTCGTCGGTGTCATCGTGAGCAAGGTCCAGTGACGGGAGGGAGCCAAACCGGGCGCCCCGCCGCGCCGTGCAGGCCGCTCGCCCTTCGTCCGAGGGCGTCCGCGGCGGTTTCATGTCTCGGGACGTTCATCTCCGGACTGACCGGAGTCCAAACCAGCCGGACGTGCCGCCACCGGCCAGCGCCGGGCGAGGGCGGACCAAGCATCATCCCGGATCGCGGCCCGGATGTCCAACATGAGGCGCTGGAAGTGCCGGAGGTTGTGGATGCTGACCAGGATCGGCCCCAGCATCTCTTCCGCCATGAACAGGTGCCTCAGGTACGCCCGGGAGAACGCCCCCCCGCCCCCCGGCGGCAGCGCCCAGCCGTGTCCGCCCGGCCGGCAGGCCAAGCAGTCGCAGGAAGGGTCGATCGGCCCCGGGTCTTCAGCGAACCGGGCGTTCCGGAGGCGCAGGGGCCCTTCGGGGGTGAAGGCCACCGCGTTGCGCCCGTTCCGGGTCGGCAGGACGCAGTCGAACATGTCCACCCCGGCCCGGACGGCGGCCAACAGGTCGCGCTCGTAGCCCACTCCCATGAGGTACCGGGGCTTGTCCACGGGCAGCCGGGGCGCCGCGTGCTCCACGACCCTGACGATCTCGTCGAACCCCTCCCCCACCGCGACCCCCCCGATGGCATAGCCGGGCAGGTCGACGGCGCATACTCGCTCCAGGCACCAGTCCCGGCGCAGGAGGTCGGTCCCGCCCTGCACGATCCCGAAAAGGGATTGTTCCCCCTCGCGGGCGTGGGCCTTCTTGCAGCGCTCCAGCCACCGGATCGTGCGCTCGTTGGCGACGTCCAGTCGCCGACCGTGGTCGTAGCCACGGCGGCCCCGGTCCGCCGCGGCCCGCTGGGCGTCGATCCGCTGCCTCGACTGGTTCATCGTCGCGGGATCGACGCTGGGCGGGCAGTCGTCGAGGGCCATGATGATGTCGGCGCCGAGTTTGTTCTGGACGTCGATGGCGCGTTCGGGCGTGAGTTCGACGAGGGCGCCGTCCACGATGGACTTGAAGACCACCGAGTCGTCGGTGACGCGGTTGGTGTCGGCCAGGGAGTAGGCCTGATAGCCACCGGAGTCCGTGAGGATCGGCCCGGGCCAGCCCATGAAGGCGTGCAGGCCGCCGAGCCGCGCGACCACGTCCGGTCCGGGGCGCAAGAGCAGGTGCAGCGTGTTGCCGAGCACGACCTGCGCCCCGGTTGCGCTGACGAGGTTGGGCAGCACGCCCTTGACCGTCCCGCGCGTGCCCACGGGCATGAACGCGGGCGTGTCGAACGCTCCGTGGGCGGTCGTCACGCGGCCCACGCGAGCGTGGCACGACGCCGACCGTGCGACGATCTCGAACCGCAGCGCGCTCACCGGCTAGCGCCTCGACTCCGAGGCCCGGCGCAGGATTTCGCGTTCGCGCTCGCTCAGACTGTGCAGCCCTTCCATCGAGACCTTCGCCAGCACGCGGTCGACCTCCTCGCTGGGCGGCGCTGAAGCCGCACGGCGCGGCGGGGCTCCGGCGCGAGAGGACGGTTTCGACGCTCGCTTGGACTTGCCGTCGGATCGGCCCAGCACGTCGAAGAAATCCGTCAGGTGATGCGGGCGCCGGACGAAGAAATAGCCCGCGATCGCGCCGCCGATGTGCGCCGCGTCGCCCCCGGCGTTGTTGCCCTGATTGAGCAGGTTCAGCAGCGCCAGCGCGACGTAGCCGTACGCCAGCGTCCGCAGTTGGATCGTGAACGGAAGGAACAGGATCTGCATCGGCGCGCGGGGCTCGTAGAACGCCGCGGCCATGAGCACGCCGAACACGCCCGCCGACGCGCCGACCAGCGGCGTGCGCGGATCGCCCGGCAGCACGACCGGGAGCGAACCGACGGCGTTGCCGAGCATGTTGAGCGCCAGGTACATCAGCGCGCCGCCGATGCCGCAGGCCAGGTAGAACGCCGCGTACCGCTTGAAGCCCATCCGGCGCTCGACCAGTTCGCCGAAGAGCCACAGCGCGAACATGTTGAAGAACAGGTGCAACCAGTTGGCGTGCAGGAACTGGAACGTCAAGAAGCGCCAGACCTCCAGCCCGAACTGGATGTGCTGCGAGCCGTCGGGGTGGGTCACGACCATGAAGAACGCCTTGGCCGTGGAGAAATGACCCCACTCGTACATGAAGTTTCCGAGCGGCGGCGCCAGGACCGCGAGCACAAACACCGCGACGTTCGACGCGATCAGCCACGTGTTGAACGACCAGCCGTGCAGCCGGTTCATTCCCGAAGGGCCGGCCCCGGCCCTGGCGTATTCACGGTCGTAGATGCCCATGCAGGTGCGTTGCGCCGCCGCGTCCGTGTCGATTGCCCGTCCGGGCCACGCGGCCCGTCCGCCGTCCATCCTTGGGAATCCCGGGGGCCCGATCCTACCACCGCGGGGCTCGGGCTTATCCGCTCCCGCCGCGCCGCTTCCGTTCGGTGGCGTCCCGCAGGGCCTTCTTCTCCTTGGCGGACAGAGCGCCCATGCCGCTGGCGGCGATCTTGGCGAGGATGCGGTCGAGTTCCACCTGGACCTGCTGCTCGCGCTCGGCCTGCTTCCGCTGGGAACGGGTCGGGCCCCGTTCCCTCGCTTCTTCCTGCTGCGCCCGGTACACCGACTCGAAGCCGACCTCGCCCAGATCGTCCGCCGCCCGCAGACGCCTGCGCTCCTGCCAACTGACCAGCCCCGCGAAGATCGCGATCCCCAGCAGCAGCACGTGGTCGCCCACGAGCGCGAACACGCCCAGAGCGATCGCTCCAAAGACCCCCACCGTCGCCGCGACGTCCATCGACGGGGCGTAGCCCATCCGCCTCCAGAGGACGGCCTGGAGGGTCCGCCCGCCGTCGAGGGGGAACAAGGGCAGGAGCATGTTGAATCCCAGGATCAGGAGGTTCGTGTAGTGCAGCCACCAGAGGGCCACGAGCCACCACGATCCCATCGCCCCGACCGCCACCGAGGGTCGGAACGGATTGAACAGGACCGCATCGCCCTGTCCGGCCAGCATGAGCAGGCCGGCGAAGACCGGCGTCAGGGCGGCGTTCACCGCCGGTCCGCCGAGGGTGGTGATGAGATGAGCCCGCCACTCGTGCGGCGGGCTCACGGTCGCCAGTCCACCCAGAGGCCACATGAGGATGTCGTCGGCCTCGCCGCCGACAGCGCGGCAGGCGAAGCAGTGCCCGAACTCGTGCAGCAGCACGATGACGAACAACGAGGTCATCGCCAGCGCCGTGAAGCCGACCCCGAGAGTGTCCCGAGGGATGGAGTAGAGGATCTGGGCCGTGGCGTACACGATGAACAGCAGGTGCAGACGCACGCGGATGCCCGCGACCCGGCCCACCGTGAGCGCCCAGCCCATCGGGTTCTCGGCGTCCCCGAAAATGCGACCGAGGATCCGCCGGAAGTCGGCGCCGCGCCCGCCGCTGTCCCGATATGGCCCGCCGCGGCTCACCATGGCGGCCCCAGCAGGCCCCGGTCCGACGCGAGCATGAACGCGACGATGGATTTGCCGTCCCGGAGGGCGCCGCTGCGGATCATGGCGTGGACCTCCGGCTGGGCGTGCGGCTCAATCTCGATGTCCTCGTCCTCTTCCAGTTGCTGCCCGACCTCGGTAAGTCCGTTGGCGACAAAGGCATGCATGCGCTCGTCGGTCAGCCCCGGCGTCGTGTAGAACCACCCGAGGCCTTCGAGCCGGTCGGCCTGATGGCCGGTCTCCTCGATGAGTTCGCGGGCGGCACACACGCGCGGGTCTTCGTCGCGGCCCAGGGTGCCCGCGGGAAACTCGAGGGTGTATTCCCCCACGGCGATGCGGAAGTTGCGGATCAGGATCAGGCGGCCGTCGGGCAGGACGGGCACGATGACCACGGCCCCGGGGTGCCGGACGACCTCGCGCGTGAGCGTCCGCCCGTCCCGGCCCTTGTGGGTGACGATCTCAAAGTCGAACCTTCGTCCATGATGGAGCGTGGTCCGCTCGCCCAGGTCGCTCATGGTGGCGATGATAGGGCCGTGACCCCGGACCCACCCCCGGACCTGAAACCCGCCGGCGCGACCCTCGACGACGGGATGTCCCCGATCGATCGCGATCATCCGATCGTGCGGTTCGCGGACGTCCACAAGGCGTTCGGCGATCAGGTGGTGCTGCGGGGGGTTTCGCTGGACCTGCGCGCCGGGGAGACAACCGTGGTGCTGGGCCCGTCGGGGGCGGGCAAGTCGGTGCTGCTCAAGCACATCGTGGGCCTGCTGCGCCCGGACCGGGGGCGGGTGTTCTTCCGAGGGCTGCGGATCGACAACCTCTCGGAGAGGCGGCTGTCCGAGCCGCGGAAGCACATCGGGTTTCTGTTCCAGATGTCGGCGCTGTTCGATTCGATGAACGTGGGCGACAACGTTGGCTTCCCTCTGGCGGAGCACACGGACCTTTCGCCCGAGGACCGGGCCGGGCGCGTGGCCGAGGCGCTGCGGACGGTGGGCCTGGACGGCCTGCAGCACAAACTGCCCTCGGAACTCTCGGGCGGGCAGCGCAAACGCGTTGCTCTGGCCCGCGCGATCATCCTCAAGCCGGACCTGATCCTTTACGACGAGCCCACTACGGGCCTGGACCCGATCCGAGCGGACGGGATCAACGAACTGATCATCAAACTTCGGCGGGGGCTGAACGTTTCGGGCGTGGTGGTCACGCATGACCTGCTCAGCGCGCGCCGCGTGGCGGACCGCGTCGTGGTGCTCTACGACGGGCAGATCGTGGCTGATGGGACCTTCTCGGAGGTGGAACGCTCCCGGCACCCCTACGTGATGCGGTTCCTCAGCGGGCGGTACGATCCCCTCCTTGACGAACGCGTCGCGCCCGTGCCGGGCGCGCGGGAGAACGACGATTGAACCCTCGCATCAGGGACTTCCTCATCGGCCTCACCGCCATCCTCGGCATCGCCGGGCTCGCGATCACGCTGTTTCTCATCGGCGACGTGCAGACCCGCCGGACTTATGCGCTGGAGGTCCGGCTCGACACCGCAGGGGGCCTCTCCAACGTCTCGCCCGTGACCCTCAACGGCGTGAAAGTGGGCACGATCAAGCGCATCGCCCCCGCCGAGAACCCCTACGACGGCGTGGCGCTCACCGTGCATCTGTTCGAGGGCACGAAGGTCCCACGCGACGTCAAGGTCGCGATCGACCGCTCGTTCGTCGGCGACTCCACGCTCTCGCTCGTCACCCCCGCCGGCGGGACGCCCGATGGCGGCTTTTTCCAGCCCAACGAGACGATCCGCGGGCGCGCCTCGTCGCTTCTGGACCAGATCGGCTCCCTCCTGGACGAGCGGCTGGGCACGCTTGAAGCGGCCGCCGACTCGTTCCAGAAACTCAGCGACACCTACACGCGCGTCGGCGAGCGGATCGAGGGCATGCTCACCCCGCAGGACTCCGCGGCCGTCGAATCCGGAGAGGTCCGCGCCAACATCGCGACGGCGGTGGAGCAGGTGCAGCGGGCCGCGGCGTCGATCGACGCCTGGCTGGGCGACGAGCAGATGCTCGCCGACGCCCGCCGCGCGGTGAGCAAGGCGGCCACGCTGGTGGACCAGACGGCCGAAGCCGTGGAGACGTTCAGCGCCACCGCGAAGACCGTCAACGACGAGGCGGTGCGGCTGGGCGACAACGCGGGGGCTCTGGTGCGCGAGTTCGCGGCGCTGAGCGAAAACGTCGGGCTGGCGATCGGCGACGCGCGCCTGATGCTCGGCCGGATCAACGACGGCGAGGGAACGGCGGGGCTGCTCATCAACAACCCCGACCTGTACCGGGCCCTGACCGACGCGGCGCGCCGCCTCGAAAAGGCGCTCACCGAGGCGCAACTGCTCGTCGAGAAGTACCGCAAGGAAGGCATCCCCATCCAGTGGTGATCGGCACGAGGTGACGAGGAAGAAGCCCAATGCCTCCGGACGCCTGCCCTTCGACCCCGCGCGGGTCGAACCGCCCAAGCCCCAGCCGCCCGCGGACGCCGAGCGACCGCTGAGGGTCCGCGACCTGGCGGCGCTGATCGACTCGGCGCTCCGGCGCGGCGTGCCGGGTCCGGTGCGCGTGGTGGGCGAGGTCAGCGGCTTCCGCGACCGCACGCACTGGTGGTTCCAACTCTCGGACGACGAGGCGACGATCCCCTGCGTGATGTTCGCCAGCGCCGCGAAACGGTGCCGATTCACGCCCGAGGATGGTCAGGAGGTTGTGGTCGCGGGGACGGTGGAGCACTATCCCCAGCAGGGCCGCACGCAGTTGTACGTGACGCGCCTTGAGCCCGTGGGGGCGGGCGCGATCGACCAGCGCCTGCGGGCGCTGATGGAGGAACTCCGCGCCAAGGGCTATTTCGACCCGGAGCGCAAGCGCCCGCTGCCCTGGTTCCCCCGGCGCGTGGCCGTCCTCACGTCGCGCACGGGCGCGGCGCTGCAGGACGTGCTCTCCACGATGCTCCGGCGGTGCCCGGCCGTGGGCGTGGTGTTCGTGGACGTTCTGGTGCAGGGCCCGGGCGCGGCGCCGGGCGTCGTGGCGGCGCTGGACATGATCTCTCGAAGGCACGAGGAACTGGGGGTGGACGCCGTCATCCTCACCCGGGGCGGCGGCTCCGCCGAAGACCTCGGCGCGTTCAACGAGCGCGCCATCGCCGAGGCGGTCGTCCGGTGCGCTGTGCCCGTGGTCGCGGCCATCGGGCATGAAACCGACGTGACCATCGCGGAACTGGCCGCCGACGAGCGCTGCGCCACGCCCACGCAAGCGGCGGTGCGCCTCACGCCGGACCGCGAGCAGGTGGGAGCGCAGATCGATTCGCTCGATCGGCGCGTGCGCGCCGCCTCCCGCGCCGCCACGCACGCGCGCCGGCTCGCCGTCGCCGGCCTCGCCGAACGCCTGGCGGAGCGGCGGCCCGAGCGTATGTACGCCGAGCGACGCATCGCGCTGGCCGATCTGGGCTCGCGCCTCGATGCGGCGCTCCGCGCGCGGCTCCAGCGCCAGGACCTGCCGGCGCTGCGCGCGCGCCTGGACCGCGCCGCGGCGGGGGCGCTGAACCTGCGCCGAGAGCGGCTGCGGGGCGCCGCCAAATCGCTCGAAGCCGTAGGGCCGGCGAGCGTTCTGTCGCGGGGCTACTCGGTGACGTTCACGCCCGATGGGCGCGCCGTGCAATCGCCGTCGCAGGTCGCGGCGGGCGACCGCATCACGACGCGGGTCGCGGGGGGCGAGTTCACGTCGGTCGTCGGGGCCGACCCGCTCGAACGACCCGCGGCGGCTCGTCCCGAACGCCCGCATCCGGCCCGCAGGCCGCGGCGGGGCGGCGGCGACTTGGAATTATTCGACGTCCAGAGGTAAGGTGGCGCCCGTGCAGAAGCGCGCTCCGAGCAAGGCCAAGCCCCCCGGCTCCTCCGCCGATGCAGGAGGCGCGCCCGACGTGTCCTTTGAAGAGGCGCTCGCGTCTCTCGAGCGGATCATCGACCGCATCGAGAGCGGCAAGGTCGGGCTGGAGGACTCCATCGCCGAGTACGAGCGGGGCGTGGACCTGCTGAGGCGCTGCCGCGCGATCCTCGACCGCGCCGAGCAGCGCGTCGCGGAACTGAGCGCGCCCCCCGCCGACGAGCGAGCCCGGTGAACGCGCACGCGATCGCATTCTCGCTCCCCGCGTCGTGGCTCGCCGTGCCGCCGATGGTCTTCGTCGCGATGGTCGGCGCGTGCGTCGGGTCGTTCATCAACGTGCTGGTCTACCGCCTCCCGCGGGGCGAGGGGATTTGGAGCCCGCCGTCGCGATGCCCATCCTGCGGCACGCGGCTGACGTGGCGGGAGAATTTCCCGGTGCTGGGCTGGGTGTTCCTCGGGGGCAGGTGCCGGTTCTGCCGGTCGAAGATCTCACCGGAATATCCGCTGATCGAAGCGGCGACGGCCGCGGCGTTCCTGGGGCTGTTCCTGGTGTGGTTCCCGGGCGTGGGCGCGCTGAGCCCGCCGACCGGCGCCGCGGCGCAGGCGCCGAACTGGGCCCGTGCCGGTCTGGGCGCGACCTGGCCGATGCTGCTGATCGCGTTCACGCTCGTGGGTTCGCTCCTGGCGATGACGCTGATCGACGCCCGGACGTTCACGATCCCTCTCGTGCTGCCGTGGGCGGCGACCGCCGTTGCGATGGCGGCGCACCCGCTGCACGCGCTGGCGCTGGGCGCGGCGCGGGGCGACCTGCACCGCCCGCTGTCGCTGGCGTCGCACTGGACAATCCCTACGCCCACCGGCGCGGCGCTGGGCGCCGCGATCGGCGGCGGGGCCGGGCTGGCGCTCTCGCTCGTGCTGCTTCGGATCGGTTGGATTCCGCGCTCGTTCGCGGACTTCGACCGGTGGGCGGAGGAGGCGAAGGCGGCGTCGGCCGGGGCGCCGGCCGCGCCGGTCGAGGAGGAGGTCTTCTCGCTGCGGGCTCTATTGCTGCGGACGCTGCTGTTCACGGGTCCGGCGGTCGGACTGATGGTGGTCGGCTTCCTGATCGGAGAGCGGTTCGGTCGTCCGATGCCGGGCATGCTGATGGGGGCGCTGGCCGGTCTGGTGGTTGGGGCCTTGCTGCGGGCGGCGGTTCCCGTGTCGAATCCCACGATGGCGGCGTCGCCCGCCGCGGAAACCCGGCGCGCGCGCCCGGCGGCGTTGGGTCTCCTGGCGGATGTGCTTCCGCCGCTGTTTCTCGGCGGAGCCGGGTGGTTGATCGGGCCGGGGCAGGGCCTATTCGGCGTGGGCGTGGGGATGACGCTTTCCGTGGCCGGTCGGCGCTGGACGGCTCCCGAAGAAGTCGAATCGACGGACGACGGCCCACCCCACTGGCTGGCGTACCCGCACGCGCGCCGGGAGATGATCAAAGAACTGGCGTTCCTGCTTCCGCCGACGCTCCTGGCGGTCCTGGGGGTGTGGGTGTTCCGGCTGCACCCGATCGACCCGCCGCTGTGGGTCGAGGCGCTGGGAGGTTCGGTATTGGGATACCTCGCGGGCGGGGCGGTGGTGTGGGCGATCCGCCTCCTGGCGTCGCTGGCCTTCGGGTCTGAGGCCATGGGCCTGGGGGACGTCCATTTGATGGCTGCTGTGGGCGCGGCGCTGGGATGGGCCGACCCCCTGCTGGCGTTCGCCGTCGCGCCTCTCCTGGGCCTGGGCTGGACGATGATGGTCTATGTGTTCCGGGGCGGGGCGTCGGCGGCGCTGCCCTACGGCCCGCATCTGGCGGTCGCGACGCTGGCTGTGATGATCGCGCACCCACAGTTCGAGCGGCTGCTGGCGGGGATTTCCGGCGGCGTGATCCGTCTGCCCTGAGGCGCTCCCGGCTTGACGCGGGCGCGGGGGTCGGGTGGAATCATCCCCCACGGGCGAGCGTCGCCCGGCGATCCACGGTCCGAGCGTTGCACGGAGGCGGTCTGATGCGAACTTTCCTGCTGTCCCCATCGGCGTCGCGGCGAGCCCTCGCGCTCGCGGGCGGCCTGATGGCGTCCTTCCTCGTCGGCTGCGGCGACGATCCCAAGCAGCGGGTCGCCCTGCTCGAACAGGAGAACCAGGAACTCCGAGGGCGGAACTCGCAACTGGAGTCTCAGTTGAACGAGGCCAACGCCCAGCGCGCCCTGCTCGAAGATGAGCGTGCGAACCTGGAGAGCCGCCTGGGCGCTCCCGGGACCTCGGGCGCCACGGGCTTCGAGGGCATCGAGGGCGTGGACGCGACGAACCTGGTCGGCGGCGGGGTGAAACTCAACGTCTCGGGCGACATTCTGTTCGACTCGGGGCGCGTCACCCTACGCAACGAGGCCAAGCGAACGCTCGACAGCATCGCCAGCGTGCTCAAGTCGCAGTACGGAGGACGCATGCTGCGGATCGAGGGCCACACCGACTCCGACCCCATCCGCAAGAGCGGCTGGAAGACCAACGAGCGCCTCGGCGCGGAGCGCGCGCTGGCGGTCGAAGAGTACCTGATCTCCAAGGGCATCCCGAACGACAGCATGTACATCGCTTCGTTCGGCCCCTCGCGGCCCAAGGGCACCAAGAAAGACAGCCGGCGCGTCGAGATCCTGATCGGCAACTGACGCCGAGCCGGTCAGAACGCGATCCAAACCCTGCCCCCGCGCCATGGCGCGGGGGCTTTGTTTATCCTGAGCCCAATGCCGGACGCGCCCTCGCTGGACCTCCGCGCGCCCATCGACGCCGTGCCGGGGGTGGGCCCCCGACGCGCCGCGGCGTTCCATGCGCTGCACATCACGACGGTCGCGGACCTGGTGCGCCACCTGCCGATGCGCCACGAGTTCGAGGCCGCGGAGTCGCGGATCGCCGACACGCCGGTGGGCGTGGTGGCGAGCGTGCGGGGGGAGGTTTCCGCGACGCGGGTGTCTCTGCGTGGCAAGCGCCGGTTCGAGGCCGTGCTGATGGACCACACGGGGCGGCTGGACGTGGTGTGGTTCAACGGGCTGTACCTGCGTGAGCGGGTGCAGCCGGGGGTGGTGATCCGCGTGCAGGGCAAGACCGGGCGCTTCAAGGGCGGGCTGCAGATGGTCAACCCGCGCGTGGAGTTCCTCGACGCCTCGCGCGATCCGGCGCCGGGCGAGGAGCGCCTGCGCCCGGTCTATCCCGCGTCCGAGGAGGTCAATTCGCGCGAGATCGAGCGCGCCGTCGCGCGGGCGCTGCCCCAGGCCCTGGCACAGATCGACGACCACCTGCCCGACGAGTTCCGCCGGCAGCGCGAACTGCCCCCGCTGCGCGACGCCTACCGCATGATGCACGCGCCGGCGAACGAGTCGGAGGCGCTCGCGGCGCGGCGGCGCCTGGCGTACGACGAACTGCTGCTGCTGCAACTGGGCGTGCAACTCAAGCGCTCGCACCAGCGGCGCACGCAGCGGGCCCCGGCGCTGCGCTGGTCGCCCGAGATCGACCGGCACATCCGCGAGCGCATCCCCTTTACGCTCACGCCCTCGCAGGAGCAGGTCGTCCGCGAGGTCGCGCACGACCTCCAGCAGAACACGCCCGCCAACCGGCTCATCCAGGGGGACGTGGGCGCCGGCAAGACGGTGGTGGCGCTGTACGCGATGCTCATGGCCGCGGCGTCCAAGCGCCAGGCCGCCATCATGGCGCCGACGGAGATCCTCGCCGAGCAGCACCACGCGTCGATCGCGCGGATGCTGGAGGGTTCGAGCGTGCGCGTGGCGATGCTCACGGGCGGCGCGAGCACGGCGGAGCGGGCCGACGCGCTCCGCCGCGCTGCGGCGGGCGAGGTGGACATTCTGGTGGGCACGCACGCGCTGCTGACGGGCGAGGTCCGCTTCCGTTCGCTGGCCGTCGCGGTGATCGACGAGCAGCACCGTTTCGGCGTGCATCAGCGGGCGGCGCTGCGGGAGAAATCGGACGAGCCGGGGACGACGCCCCACGTGCTGGTGATGACGGCCACGCCGATCCCGCGCACGCTCTCGCTGACGATCTTCGGCGATCTGGACGTCTCAACGATCAAGGGCCTGCCGCCGGGGCGCATCCCCGTCACAACGCGCCTGGTGGGGCCCGACAAGCGCGAGGAGGTGTACGCCTACGTCCGCGAGCGCATCGAGCGGGGCGAGCAGGCCTACATCGTCGTGCCGGCGATCGAGGCCGATTCGGACGCGCCCGAGGGCCCTGGACGCGCGCCGGCCGATCTTCGCTCGACCATGAAGCGGCTCGAGGAGGGCCCGCTGGCGGGCAAGCGCCTCGCGGCGCTCCACGGGCGGTTGAAGCGCGAGACGCGCGAGAACGTGATGGAGCGCTTCCGGCTCGGCAAGATCGACGCGCTCGTCGCCACCACCGTCATCGAGGTCGGCGTGGACATCCCCAACGCCTCGGTGATGATCGTCGAGCACGCCGAGCGGTTCGGACTCGCGCAATTGCACCAACTCCGCGGGCGAGTGGGGCGGGGGGCGCGCCGGTCCCTGTGCGTGCTGATCGGCGAGCCCGCCACAGAGGACGCCGAGGCGCGCCTCCAGGCCCTCGCCAAGGCTACCGACGGCTTTGTCCTCGCGGAAAAGGACCTGGAACTGCGGGGCCCCGGCGAACTCTTCGGCGCCCGGCAGTCGGGGCTGGCGCCGTTCCGGGTCGCGGCGTTCCCGAGGGACATGGACCTGCTGCTGATGGCCCGGCGCGACGCCGGCGCTTGGATCGAGCGCTCCCCCGCCCTGGACCGCGACGACGAGCGCCTCCTCCGCGCCCGGCTGCTCCGTGCCCACGGGCAGGCGGTGGGCCTGGGCGACGTCGCTTGAACCGGCCGCCCCGGCGGCGCGGGTACCATGCCTCGCCGTGTCCACGTCCCCACTCCATCTGCGGCTTCGCGAAGTCACAGAGGGCGTCTCTTTCCGCACCCTCGCCGAGGTCACCGGCGTCCACGCGGAGAACGTCCGCAGGTACATGCTGGGCCAATCGCCGAGCATCGAGTTCCTCGCCGGGATCTGCGGCGCCTTCAACATCAACGCGGACTGGCTCCTGACCGGGCGCGGCCCGCGCTCCCCGACGGCCGAAACCCGCGCCAGCGCCGTGGATTCCGCACGCCCCGGAGAGATTCTCGCGGCGATCGCCGAGTCCATCGAGCGCCTCCAGTCGCGGCTGGACCGAGTGGAGACGTACGTCCTCACCCTCGAGGCGCGCCTCCGCGCCGAGCAGGAGAATCCCGGCGATGCCCCCAGCCCGCCCCCTCGTTCACGCTCCGCACGAGCCAAACGCGTCGCCGACGCTCTTCCCCGACGACGACCTCAGGATGGTGGTTGAACTCCTGAGGCCCGCCGGTCCGACGCTGGCCCGCCGATGGCTCGCGGCGCTGCTGCTCGCGCCAGAGTCCGACCGCCCGGCGATCGTCCAATCCGTCGAGCAGCGCCTGGCCGAAACCTACGGCGCCCGAGCGCCCACGCTCCCCGCCGCCGCCCGCCAGCGCGCCCGTGCGGATCGCGCCCGACGACGCGCCGGCTAAACTGCCGACCATGGGCGTGAATCAGGACATCGCGGCGCTGCTCGAACAGATCGCCGCACTCCTTGAACTCAACGGCGCCGATTCCTTCCGCGCCTCGGCCCACGCGAGGGCCGCGCGGGCCATCGAAGACCATCCCACGAGCCTCGCCGACCATCGCGACGCGATCGACGCCATCCCCGGCGTGGGCAAGAAGATCGCGGAGAAGATCCGCGAATACCTCGACACCGGGGCGATGTCCGAGCATCAGGAACTGCTCGCCGCCACGCCCCCCGGGCTGCTGCAGGTCCTCGAGATCCCCGGCCTGGGGCCCAAGACCGTCCGCGCGATGTGGCAGACGATCGGCGTGGACTCCCTCGACGCGCTCCGCCGGGCGATCGATGACGGCTCGATCCTGACCGTGCCCCGGATGGGCGCCAAGACGGTGGAGAACATCAAAGCGGCGCTGACGTTCGCGGCGCAGGCGGGCGAGCGCATGCCGCTGGGCGTGGCGATGCCCATCGCCGAAGCGATCGTCGCGCGCCTGACGCCGATCGCAGGGGCCGGCGCCGTGGCCTACGCCGGTTCCCTCCGGCGCGGGAAGGACACCATCGGCGACATCGACATCCTCGCCGCCGTGACAGACGGCGCCGGACTGGGCGAGGCCTTCCGCTCGATGCCCGAGGTCACGCAGGTCCTCGCGGCGGGCGAGTCCAAGTCGTCCGTGCGGCTCAAGACGGCCCGCGGGCACGTCGTGCAGGCCGACCTGCGCATCGTGCCGCCCGAGTCGTTCGGCGCCGCGATGCTGTACTTCACCGGCTCCAAGGAGCACAACGTCCGGCTCCGCGAGCGTGCGCTGCGCATGGGCATGACGCTCAACGAGTACGGCCTGTACCCCGAGGACAAGGCGAAAGCGCCGCCCCAGAGCCGGGGCGTGCGAGCCGTCGCTTCGAAGACCGAGGCGGATGTGTACGCGGCGCTCGAACTGCCCTTCGTTCCGCCGGAATTGCGGGAGGACGCCGGGGAACTGGACCGCCCTGCGGGGCAGGCGTTCGGGCTGATCGAACAGGGCGATGTCCGCGCGGAACTGCACGCGCACACCACCGCCTCGGACGGCGCGATGTCGATCGAGGAACTCGCGCGCGCCGCCAAGTCGCGCGGTTTCCACACCATCGCCGTCACCGATCACTCCAAGTCGAGCGCCATCGCGGGCGGCCTCTCGCCCGAGCGGCTGCTCGAGCACATCGAGGCCGTCCACGCGGCCCGCCGCAACGTCGAGGGCGTCACGATCCTCGCCGGCAGCGAGGTGGACATCCTCGCCGACGGCTCGCTCGACTACGAAGACGAACTTCTCGCCCGGCTGGACATCGTCGTCGCCTCTCCGCACGCGTCCCTGCGCCAGAGCGAGAAGGAGGCCACCGCACGGCTGATCCGCGCCGTCCAGAACCCCTACGTCCGCATCCTCGGGCACCCCACGGGCCGGATCATCAACAAGCGCGCAGGGCTGAGCATCGACATCCGGGCCGTCGCCGAGGCGGCCGCCGCCCGGAACGTCGCGCTCGAGATCAACGCCAATTGGCTCCGGCTCGACCTGCGCGACGCGCACGTCCGGGCGGCGCTGGAGGCGGGCTCGCTCATCGCCATCGACTGCGACGTCCACGCCGAGACGGACTTCGATCACCTGCGCTACGGGGTCCTGACCGGCCGGCGGGGCGGCCTGACGCCCGAACGCTGCGTCAATACGTGGTCCGCCGAGCGCCTGCGCGCGTGGCTGCGTCGCGAGCCCGGCCCGGAGCCGAAAGGGCCCAAGCCCGGCAGGAAGCCCGCCCGCCGCTAAACTCACGCCCGAGAGGCCGCACACCGCATGGAAGATTTTCAACCCCGCATCTCAATCGCCGAACCCCTCTGCGCGGTGTTCCGTCGCGAGTTGAAAAAGCAGGGCCAGAAGTACACCCCGGAGCGCGCTCAGATCCTCGAGTCCATCATCCGGCTCGACGACCTGTTCCAGGCGGAGCAGTTGCAGGAGGAACTCAAGCGCGCCGGGTTCCGCGTGAGCAAGGCCACGATCTACCGCACGATCAAACTGCTCCAGGAGGCCGGCATCATCCAGCAGGTGCTGGTGGATTCGGAGCAGACGCACTATCAACTCGCCTACGGTCGGCGCCCGCGCGACCTGCTCGTCCGCGTGGACACCAACGAGATGATCCCCATCGAGATCCCCGAACTCATCGCCATCCGCGACCGCATCTGCCGCGAACGGGGGCTGGAGCCCCACGGCCACCGGCTGCAGATCTACGCCGCGGCCCGCTGAGCGCTCAGGGCGCCGGCTCGCGCGATTTGGCGAGCGAGACGTCGGGCGCGCCGGAGGTCAGGCACAGGTTGTAGACGCGGATGACGTCCTGGTAGGGCGTGTTCCGCGCCGGCTCGACGACCAGTCGGATCCGATCGGCGCCGCCGGCGCGGACGTACTCGCGGACGCGGGCCTCCAGCGCTTCGAGGGGCGCGCCTTCGAGCCCCAGGCCCGTCGCCACCGTGGCGCCTCCGGGGCCCGCGTGCAGGCGCACGACCATCCGCGCGGGCGGCAACTCCATCGACGGCGTGGGCGCGTCCTCGGGCGGGGCGGCGCGCGTGCCGGCGGCCATGCCCACGTCGAGGAACCATTCAGGGCCGATGAACGCCGACCCGGCCATGAAGAAGATGAGGATGACCATCACGATGTCGACCATCGGGGTCATGTTGGGCCCGAAGTGGCGCGCCGCCACAACGGCCGCGTTGCGGCGGCGGAACGCGCTCACAGCCCGCCCCCCGCGCGTTCGGTGGCGAGGCGGAACTCGGGCGCGCCGGCCTTGGCGCACGCCTCGAGGGCGGGCTCGATCAGTCCGTAGGGCGCATCGCGCGGGGCGCGGATCTGCACGACGACGTTGGGCTGGCGCTCCAGCCGCTCGCGCAGCGCCGGCTCGATGCCCTCAAAGCCCACGTCCGCGTTGTTGACGATGACTTGCGCGCCGACGCCGCCCTCGCCGGGGATGATGTTCACGACGAACGAGTCGGGCGGCATCTGCGCCGAGCCCACGGAGGACTCGGGCAAGCGCATCGGCGTCCGCTGCGTCTCCGCCAGCCGCCCGACGATGAGGAAGAAGACGATCATGCACAGCACGACGTCGATCAGCGGCGTCGCGTTGACCGGCGCCACGGAGTCTTCCGGCATGTGCGAGCGCCGACGCACCGGTCAGGCGCCCTTCCGCTCGAACACCTCGTCCGGGAGGGAGTCGACCAGTTCGGCCGAGAGCACCATCGCCCGCGTGCAGATCCGGTCCACCGCCGTGCGCAGCCAGCCGTAGGCGAACAGCGCCGGGATCGCGAGCATCAGGCCCAGGAACGTGTGGAACAGCGCCTTGGAGATGCCCAGGGACAGTTCGCCCGGCCCCGCCTGCCCGCCCGTCTGCCCCAGCGCCGCGAACGCCAGGATCATGCCGTACACCGTGCCGACCAGGCCCAGCAGCGGGCCCAGGTGCCCGAGCACGTTGAGCATCTCGATCCGCCGGAACCAGCGCGCCGCCTCTTCGCTGGCGGTCAACTCGGCGGCGTCGCGGGCGCTGGCGCGCCCGCGCGTGGCGCCCATCGCGGCGCTGAGCACGCGCGAGGGGAAGGCCTCGTCGGTCTCGACGAACTGGCGCAGGCCCGTCCAGTCGGCGCGGTTGATCTTCTTGCGGATCTCGTCCACGCTCTCGGCGGGCATGATGACCGAGGCGCGGATCTCCAGCAGGCTGCGCACGATCACCGCCACCGCCAGGAACGAGCCCAGCACGATCACGCCCGTGAAGACGTCCGCCGACGCCCAGAACAGCGACATCAGGGCCGAGCCCTCGCTCGGCGCGCCCGCGCCGGCGTCGCCCTGAGCCCAGGCAGCCGCCCCCGCCGTCGCCAGCGTTCCCAACCCGATCAGCCGACGAAACATCCGTGTTCGCATGCAGGGCATCTCCGTTGCCCGTCAGACTACCCGCCCTGCGAACTCGGGGCCACATCGGCCCGCCGACGTCACGGGCCCTCGGTGAGGTCCTCTTCCGTCACGTCCCGGCTCACGGTGTACCGCCCCCCGAACCAGCGCCCAAGGTCGGCCATGCGGCAGCGGGCCGAGCAGAAAGGGAAACTCGGCGTCTCCGACGCCACCGGAGCGCCGCAGATCGGGCATGCATGCCCCCGGGGCGCCGGCTCGTTTGGGCTGTCCCGGGTCGGCTCCATGGGGTCAGTCTAGGTCGCCGAGCGCCGCGCGCCACTCGAGATCCGGCCCCCGCAGGCGGACCCGGCGGCGCTCGCCTCCCTCGTGGCTCATCCAGATTTCGACGATCGCGGGGCCGAGCCCCGACGCGACGCGCTCCGCCCATTCGACCACCATCGCGGCGCCCGTGCGGCTCTCATCGAGCCCGAGCGCGTCGAGGTCTTCCGGGGCGCGGAGGCGGTAGGCGTCCATGTGGAGCAGCCGCCCGCCGCGCGGGGTCGGCCCGTACTCGTTCACCACGACGAACGTTGGGCTGTTGACCCCGGCAGGGTCGAGGCCCATGCCGCGGGCGACGCCGCGCACCAGACAGGTCTTGCCTGCGCCGAGTTCTCCGTGCAGGAGGGCGAGGTCCCCGGGGCGCAGCGCGCGCCCGATGCGCTCGCCGAGGCGCTCGGTTTCTGCGGGCGAGGCGGTGGTGATTTCGGCCGTCCAGCCCTCAGCCAGCATGGTCCCACCCCATCTCGCCGAGATCGACGCGTTCGCCGCGCTCCGTGACGCCGAAGCAGCCGCTCCCCTCGACGACCTTTCCGATGCTCGAGATCGGCGTTCCGGTGGTCGGGCAGCGCCCCGGCACGGGGCCCGAAGCCGCGAAGAGCAGTTCGTAGTCCTCTCCGTCGCCGACGCCCTCGCGCCAGGTGGGCGCGTCGGAGTGCAGAGCCAGCGATCCGAGACTGACCTCCAGCCCGACGCCGGAGGCCTCGGCCAGGCGCGCGCCGTCGCGTCCCAAGCCGTCCGAAAGGTCCATCATCGCGTGCAGGCGATCGCCGAGCGTCTCGCAGAGCCAGGCGCCCTCTTGCAGTCGCGGCTCGAACGTCAGGTGCCGCCCGCTCCGCAGCGAGCCGCCGAGCGCGCCGGTGACGTACACCGTATCGCCATCGCGCGCGCCGCTGCGCAGGACCGGGCGCCGACCGGCGCCCATGCGCCCCAAGACCGTCACGCTCAGCACGCTCGGGCCCGCCACGCGCGCGATGTCGCCCCCCACCAGCGGGCAGCGCCAATGACCCGCCCAGCGCGCCATGGCGTCGAATAGCTCGTTCTCCTGCGCGAACCCCTCCCGCAGCGCGCCCGCGGCGAGCGCCGCCACCGGCTCGCCGCCCATCGCCGCGATGTCCGAAACGGATCGCGCCACGGCTTTGCGCGCGATCAGGTCCACCGGCGTGGATCGCGGGTCGTAGTGGCGGCCCTCGACCAGTTGATCCACGGTCGCCAGCAGCCGCCCGCCGGACCATTCCAGGACCGCCGCGTCGTCGCCGGGGCCGACCTCGACCCCGCCCGCGCCGCGCAGGGCGCGGGAGCGCTCGTAGATGTGGCGTAGCAGTTCGGACTCGCGCGTCACGGCGATCGCCCCAGCATCTCGAGCAGCAGCCGCGCGTGGCGTTCGGTGGAGCCCTGGTGCTTCCGGACGCAGGCCAGCGCCCTGGCGCCGCGGGCGCGCCGTTCGTTCGCGTCGGTGAACAGGCGTGTGAGGGTGGGCGCGAGTTCTTCGGGCGTGATCTGCAGGATGGCGTCCTCGTGCTTCATGGTTTCGACGACGGTGCGGAAGTCGGCGACGGCGGGTCCGATGACAACGGGTTTGCCCAGCGCCGCGGGCTCCATGGGGTCCGAGCCGAAGAGGGACCCAAAGGACCTTCCGACGATGGCGACGTCGGCAAGGGCGTAGGCCTTCCGGAGTTCGCCGATGGTGTCGAGGAGGTAGCGCCCGGTGGGCGAGGGGGAACCGGGGGAACCGGGGGAACCGGCCGGTCGGCGTGAGCGGCGGACGCAGCCGCCGAGCGCGTCGGCGGCGTCGTCCCACCATTCGGGCCGGCGCGGCGCGCACAGCAGTTGCACGCCCTCGGGCGTGGCGTCGCGCAGGAGCGCGTGCTCCTCCGGGGCCGTGCTGCCCGCGACGATCAGCGGGCGATCGGGGTCGATGCCCATCTCCCGCCCGAGGGCTTCGGCGCCCTGCACGTGCTCGATCGTCTGCGCGGCGTCCCACTTCATCGAGCCCACCACCCGCACGCGCTCCGCGCGGGCGCCCGCGCCCCGGAAGCGGCCGGCGTAGACCTCGTCCTGCGCCGCGATGAACTCCAGCCCGCGAAAGTCCCGCCCCAGCAGCGGCCGGGCGGCGCGGTATCGGCCCGCCGAACGATCGCTGAGCCGCCCGTTCACGATCGCCAGCGGGACGCCCCGCGCGCGGCAGGCGCGGGCGAAGTTGGGCCACAACTCCAGTTCGACGAGCGCCACGCCATCCGGGCGGACCGCGTCGAGAAAACGGCGCACGCACCACGAGGCGTCCAGCGGGTAGCGGACCAGGTGCGCTCGCCCCGTGTACAGTTCCTTCGCGCGCGCCGTGCCGGTGTCGGTCGTGGTGGCGACGACCAGGTCCGCCTCCGGCGCGAGCCGGTCCACCAGCGCGCGGATCAGGTTCACCTCCCCCACCGACACAGCGTGGATCAGCAGGCGCGGGCGCCCCGGCGCCGGCGCGGGCAGCGGCTCGAGCCGCCCGAATCGCTCCGACCAGCCCGCACGCTTCTTGCGCATCCACAGCGGCGCCGAAACCACGGCGGCGACCAGGTACGCGGCGTCGGCGACGACGCCCATCAAGCGGCGGACACCCGCGCTGGAGATGCATGGGAACGGGGCATGAAGTGGGCGGGGAGGGACTCGAACCCACGACCCCTCGCGTGTAAAGCGAGCGCTCTAGCCGACTGAGCTACCCGCCCACAGGGTGGACAGCCCATAGCGTAGCCGAGCGCCCCCGCTCCCTCCCGTCACTCCCGGGCGCCCAGCGCTCGCAGCAGGTCGCGCAGGTCAACCCGTCCGTCCCGGTTCACGTCGCCCTCCAGGCCGGCGCCGCTCTCGCCCCACTGCCTCAGCGCCGCCGCGGCGTCGGTGAGCGAAGCGCCCGCCGCCCCCGCCGCGGGAACCTCGACGATCCAGTTCCGGGTCTGCGTGAGCCACTGCTCGCGGAGCGCCTGAGAGCGCACGAAGGTCGTGGGGTCGGTGACGCGGGCGCTGACCTGGTGGATGCCGGGAGGAAGCGTGATCGTGGACAGGTCGAACACGTTCTCGACCGGGACCGACAGGGGCATGCCGTTGAGGAACCACTGCACGGTCAAGGGCGCACCGACCACGGGGATCGGTTCGACGGAGAACACCGTGTTCGGCGTCGCCACGGCGCTGGCGGGGCTGACGCTGTCGATCGGGTCCACGCGGGTGTAGATGCCCACCACGAGCCGCTCGAGCGCGACGACGTTGAACGGGCGGCCGATCGTCCGCATGGCGGAGTTCGGACTCGGACGGAACACGCCCCCTTGGTAGAACCCGCCGCCCTCGTACGTCCAAATGGGCCCATCGAATCCCGGCAGGTCGTTGCCGATCCACGCCGCCCACTTGCCGTTCAGCGCCACCATGTCCGGCGCCTCGAACGTGGAGAGATTGGGGTCGGACGGCTCGCCCCCGGGCCATTCGAAGAGTTCATCCACGGCGTACTCGTCCGCGAGGATCCCGAGCACGTGCCCGATCTCGTGGGCGGTGACGTGATAGGCCGTGGAACTGCCGCCGCTGATCGTCAGCACATTCTGACCGAGGTACCCGCTGCCGCCGTACTTGGTGGAGTTGGCGACGGCGACGATGAGGTCGAGGAACGGGGCCTGGTCGGCGTACTGCTGCGCCGCGATGGTGTTCACACACAGGAGGCGCTCGACGCCGTCGCACCAGAACCGCATATCCATCGCGGTGTCGCGCATGACGCCCTCGACAGGGTCATTGCTGACTCCTGATTCGTTTGAACGAACATCCACGCGGAACGATCGAAAGACCGGCCGGTAGCGCCGGAACGGCTCGATGTCGAAGAGCCGGTACAGCGCGCCGCCGACGTGCCGCTCGTAGTTCTGGAAATCGGTCGCCGTGGGCGGCAGGTTCTCATCCGGCGGCACGGCCGTGGTGTTCGCGATGGTCGGCGGGGGCGGACCCCGGTAGCCGTCGCCGACAAAGACGAGGTCGAAGCGATTGTCCCCGTTGGCGCCGACGCCCTGGGGCTCCAGCACCATCGTCACGTCGCTGATGGGCACGAGCCCGACCCACCGACCCAGCGATTCGCCCCGCACCAGCCGGCTCCCGCCCCGCAGCGAGCCATCGGGCTGGACCTGGTCGTAGAAGACCTTGACGCCCCCCTCGACCGACCCCGCCGGCCCGAACGTCAGCGGCGGATCGGCGAGCGCGCCGCTCATCATAATTATTGACAGCACAATGGCTTGCGCACCCGGACGATGGACCGCTCGGCTGGGCATCCGAGGACTCCTTCTCTTCGCGTTCGAAAGCGGCTGAGCGGGGATGAACAGCAGGAGGAGGGCCCCGCCCATGCGGCCGACCATCCCCTATACGTCCCCACCTGTTCGGGAGGTTGCAGTTCTCGGACGCACAGCCCGCGCCCTTTCCACGTTTCGGCGCACAGCCCGGGGCAGCCGAACGGCGGGGTCAGCCGCTCCTGCCGACCAGGGGCCCCGCGGCCCCACGCCCGGGCCGTTCATTCGCGGCGCGGCGCCAGAACTCCAGCCAGTTCCCGGCCGCGAAACCCCGAACCTCCGCGTCGCTCCATCCTCGGGCGCCGAGCGCTTCGGCGATCTTCCGAAGATCCGCCGGGCGGCGCAGCCCGCGGGGCAGTTCCTCGGCCGTGATGCCGCCGTCCATGTCGCTGCCGAGGCCAACGGCGCGCCGGTGGCCGACCAGTTCGCACACATGCTCGACGTGGTGTACGCAGTCTTCGACGCCCGCCGCCTTGGGATCCTCGTGGAGAAAACTCGCCAGCAGATTCAGCCCGATGATCCCGCCCCGCCGAGCGATCTCGCGGATCGCGTCGTCCGTCAGGTGGCGCTGGTTGGGTTTGCCATCCTTGCCCGGCGGCATCAGGGCGCGGCAGTTGGAATGCGACGCCATCACGACCCGCTCCGTGGCGCCGAGCAGGCCTTCGAGCGACCGGTCGCTCAGGTGCGACACGTCGTGCACGAGGCCGAGATCATCCATTTGGCGCACGAGTTCCAGCCCCAGGTCGGTCAGCGGGTCGTCGGATCCATTTCCTCCCGCGTAGCGCGAGGAGCGCCACCAGGCCATGCCTACGGCGACCACCCCGCGCTCCGCCCACCATTGGAGTTCATCCGGAGTGCGGATCGGGTCGGCGCCCTCGATGAGGACGCCCAGGTGCAGTTTTTCGTCCCTGGCCGCGCGCCGTGCCGCGGTAAGGGCGTCCGCGTGGACGACCTCGCTCACGCCCATGCCGCCCCGGATCTCGCCCACGTGCGGATCTGTGCGCATCGCGCGCAGGAGGTCGAGCGCCGCGTCGCCCCGGTCGCGCCAAGTCAGGTAAACCTCCAACTGCGCCCTGCCCGCCTTGTGCGCCCGCTGGGCGTCGCAGACGGGGTAGCCCTCGGGCCCTGCGCCCCCGGCCTCGGTGAACACCGTCCCGAGGGCGAATCGCACGCCGCCCTCGCGCAGGGACGGCAGCGTCACGGCCGCCGGATGATGAGGCCCGCCGCAGGACTCCGGCGGAGCGCCCATGTCTCGCCCGTTCACCGCGAGGTACGCAAGGTCCAGGTGGGCGTCGAACCACAGCAGCGGATCGCTCATCCGGACCAGCATACCGGTGCGCGCGGAGTCCGCGGTTCAGCGCCCAGCGCGACGGCCGACGACCTCGCGCCCATCGGCGTGGGCCACGGTCACCGTGCCCTCGACGGGGTCGATTGCGCTGACTTTCCAGCCCGGGGCGACCTCGTCGCCCACGCGGCGCAGTTTGCCGTTCACCGTCGCCATCGCGCCGCCCCGCCCAGCCATGATCGAGTTGACCGTGAGCGTCGGCGTGGGATCGGCCGGCGCCGCCGCCGGCGCAGGTGCGCGCTCGGCCGCCGCGGCCTTCGGATAGAGCAGGGGCGCCGGGCCGATGGGCTCATTCCGCTTGGACGCCGCGTAGGCCGCCGCCTTTAGTTCATTGTCGTTGGGCTTGAACAGGGCCGGCGCGATCGGCGCGGGTTCGTCGCCCCACTCGTCCTGCGCGAACGCGCTGGACGGCCCGGGCGGGCCGCCCAACAAGCGCAGGGCCATCGCGAGCGCCAGCGGGGCTGCGAAGGCGCCGACGATCATCGCTCGCTCGGCGGAACGGCTCATTCGTCGTCCTCCGTGCTCGGCCCGGCCGACGCCCCGGCCACGATGGCTTCAAGATCGATCGCACGATGCGCGGTGTCGATGCTCGCCTGCACCATCTCCGCGCCGTCCACCACCAGAGGCGCGAGCCGCACGGCGGTGGGCGCGGCGAAGCCCGCGTCGCGCTGGAGCGCGTCGAGGAACCGCGCGATCGACTCGTACGAACCCGACGCCGAGATGGAGCAGCCGACGCCCGCCAACCCCCGCGCCGTCCGCGCGTCGGCGACGAAGGGCGTGGGCTGCACACGGTCGATCCGCACGCCGGCGCGTTCGCCCAACTCGCTGATCGTCTGGTAGACGCGGGCCGCGTCGCGCGAGCGCTCGCTCATTTCCTGGAGACGATCCGCCCGTTCAGAGCCGGGGGCCGCGGCCGACGCCGCGCTCTCGGAGGCCTCGGCGATCGTCGCCCGCATGGACGCCAGAGTGGCCGCCGCCTGCGCTGCACGCCGCTCGGCCGGCTGCACGAGCAGCATGTGCGCCGCCGCCAGGACCGCGACGATGATCATCCCCTCGGCCAGCATGGACCGCGTGCGCGTCGCGTTCATGGTTGTCCCCCAGTCCGGGATGCGTGTTCCGGGGCATCCCAGGCCGCGCCGCCGACGAGCCACAGGCGGAGCACAAAGCGC
>JACVCK010000205.1 GCA_016742055.1 Phycisphaerales bacterium | reverse complement strand
CCGGTCACGCGCGATCGGAAACAACTTGTCCAGACGCGTCAACTTCAGCACGTCCATGATGGTGTCGTTCAGCCCGAACAGCGCCATCCGGCCCTTGCCCTCGCGGCACTTCTTGTTGACCGTCACCAGGGTGCCGATGCCCACCGAGGTCAGCATCCCCACGCCGCTCATGTCGATCGCCACGCGCCAGCCGTGCCCCGGACCGGCCGCAAGAAGTTCCTGCTCGATGATCGGCGCCTCGCGCTGGCCCACCGTCGGGCACATCACCCGCGCCACGCACGCGCCGCCCACCTTCTCCACGCTGACGAACGAGGCCTCGGTCATAGGACGCCACCCTAACCGCGCCGCCCCCGGCTTTCCCCTGCCCCCCGCTCAGCCCGCCACCGTCGGCGGCGAATGGAACGGGATCGGCTTCCCCGCCGCGTTCACCGCCACCAGAGTCACCTCGGCCGACGTCACCGCCACGCGGTCCCCCGTCAGGTACCGCTCCGCCTCCACCTCCACCCGCACGGTCACGCTGCTCGTGCCCGCCCGCGCGGTGGACGTGTAGAACGACACCGTGTCCCCCAGATGAACCGGCGCGTGAAAATCCACGCGGTCGATCGACGCCGTCACCCATCGGTGCGCGCCGTGCCGACGCGCCTCCACGAACCCCGCCTGATCGATGTACCCCAGGATCACGCCACCGAAGATCGTTCCGTAATGGTTCGTGTCCCGGGGAAGCGTCACGATCCGCAACGCCAGACGCTGATCCGACCTGTCCGCTTTCGCCATGCCACGATCCTAGCGGCCCCGACAGCCCCCAACCTACACTCCACTCCGCCCCAATACGCGCCAACGCCGTGAACCCACTCTTCGACCAGCGACGGTACCTCATCCCCTTCCGCGGCACCCTCCTGCCGCAGGTCTTCACCGACACGCTCGTCATCGGCGGAGGCGTCGCGGGCCTCCGCGCCGCCATCGCCGCCGCACAACACGGCGAGGTCATCCTCCTCACCAAGGCCGACCTCGAAACCTCCAACACCGCCTGGGCGCAGGGCGGAGTCGCGGCGCCCGTCGGCGGCGCCGGCGACGCCGCCGCGCCCGACCTGCCCTCCGCCGAATCCGAAATCGCCGCCCACGTCGCCGACACCCTCCGCGCCGGCGCCGGACTCTGCGACGCCGACGTCGTGAACGCCGTCGTCCGCGCCGGTCCCGAGCGCCTCCGCGAAGCGCTCGCATGGGGCCTGCGCGTGGATCGCGCCGCCGACGGGCGCATCCTCCTCGGGCGCGAGGGCGGGCACGGCGTCCCCCGCATCCTCCACGCCCTCGGCGACGAAACCGGACGCGAACTCGTCCGATGCCTCGGCCAGAAAGTCCGCGCCACCCCCGGCGTCCGCGTCTTCGACCGCTGCTTCGCCCTCGACCTGCTCACCCCCGCCGACGCGCCCGGCGCGCCCTGCATGGGCGCCATCACGCACCACCCGCGCTACGGCCTGCAGATGATCTGGGCCCGCGCCACCATCCTCGCCACCGGCGGCGCCGGCATGCTCTGGCGCGAAACCTCCAACCCCCGCGTCGCCACCGCCGACGGCGTCGCCATGGCCTACCGCGCCGGCGCTCGCGTCGCCGACATGGCCTTCATGCAGTTCCACCCCACAACGCTCTACGTCGCCGGCGCCGCGCGATCCCTCATCTCCGAAGCCGTCCGAGGCGAGGGCGCGCACCTGCTCGACCACAGCGCCCGCCGCTTCATGCCCGACATCCACCCCATGGCCGAACTCGCGCCCCGCGACATCGTCGCCGGCGCCATCATGCGCCAGATCGCACGCGACGGCTCCACACACGTCTTTCTCGACGCGCGACGCGTCGAGCGCTTCGCCGAGCGCTTCCCCTCCATCACCGCCGCCCTCGCCGACGTCGGCCTCGACGCCTCCCGCGACCTCATCCCCGTCCACCCCGCCGCCCACTACATGATCGGCGGCGTCTGCGCCGACGCCGCCGGACGAACCAGCGTCCCCGGCCTCTACGCCGCCGGCGAAACCTCCTGCTCCGGACTCCACGGCGCCAACCGCCTCGCCAGCAACTCCCTCCTCGAAGGCCTCGTCCTCGGCGAGGCCGCAGGACGCGCCTGCCGCGAGATGCGCGCCGCCCCAGGATCCCCCGGCTCCACCTCCAACCCCTGGGGCGTCGCGCCAGCCCCCGCGCCCATGCAGATCATCTCCGACATCCCCCTCTCCGACGCCGGGGAACTCGACCTCACCGACGTCCGGGCCTCCCTCCGCTCCGTCATGTGGCGCAACATGGGCGTCGAACGCGCCGGCGCCAAACTCCAGGACGTCGCCGTCATGTTCGACTTCTGGGCCCGATACACCCTCGACAAAATCTTCGACGACCCCCACGGCTGGGAAACCCAAAACATGCTCCTCGCCGGCGCCCTCGCCGTGCGCTCCGCCATCTGGCGCCGCGAATCCCGCGGCTGCCACCTCCGCGCCGACTGCCCCGCCCCAAGCCCCGAGTTCCAGGTCCACGACGCCTGGCGCCGGCACGCCGACGCGCCCGAGACCATCGCGCCCGCATCCCCCGCCGGGGCCGCGGCGTGATCCGCGCCGCAACGCTCCTCGCCGCCGCGATCGCCCTCTCGGCCTGCGAGGAAGAGCGGCGCGTCGTCGCCGTCCGCGGCGGGCTGCACGGCCTGCCCGGCGCCACCGGGGGCCAGCAGACCGAAGCGCCGCTGGTCGCAAAGGAAGGCGAGCGCCGGCGCTCCTCCATGCAGAACCCGCGCAACTACAAGTTCGATGGCGAGCCCGACGCCATGCTCCGCATCGAAAAGCCCGGCGGACGCGTCGTCCTCGTCTCCCGCAACGCCCGCGAACTCGCCTTCCACCTCCGCCAGACCCTCGCCCGCGAGGAATACGCGCTCCTCGCCCAGCAGGTCATCAGCGAACGCACGCGAGAAAACTACATCGCCGCCGGCAAGAACCCCGACGACGCCGTCGCCTTCCTCATCAAGCGCCAGGACGACGTCCTCCGGCTCATCCAGAACCTCCACCTCGCCGAGCGCCTGCCCATGGACCTCGGCGAAGTCATCGGCTCCAACGAATACCGCCTCAAAGTCCCCGCCGGCCTCGTAGACCCGCCCCTCCGCTTCACCACCTTCGACTACGTCTTCGAACGCGACGCCTGCCGACTCCTGCTCATCCAGTAGACGCGACCATGCCCGACGACCGCTCGCCCGAGCAGCGCTCCGAAACCATGCGCCGCGTCAAGTCCCGCGGCACATCCTGCGAACGCGCCCTCGGCGCCGAACTCCGAAAGCGCCGCGTCCCACGCGCGCGACGAAAACTCCCCGGATCGCCCGACTTCATCGTCCCCGCCCCCCCGGGCTCCCGCCGCCGCGGCGTCGCCGTGTTCGTGGACGGCTGCTTCTGGCACGCCTGCCCCGAGCACTGCCGCATCCCCGCGACCAACCGCGCCTACTGGGCCCGCAAGATCGCCCGCAACGCCGAGCGCGACGCCGCCGCCGACCGCGCCCTCCGCGCCCTGGGCTGGCGCCCCATCCGCATCTGGGAGCACAGCGTCCGCGAAAGCCCCGCCCGCTGCGCCGCCCGCATCCAACGCGCCCTCCACGCCTGCGCCATCCCCGCCGACTGACGCGCCTCGGCGCCGCGCCCGGCAACGAGCGCCCTCGCACCGCGACAAACCGCGCCCGTCAGGAAGCGGGTTCACCAGCCGCGCCAAACAGGCACAATAAGGCAGGCCGGCCGCCCGTCGACAAGCGCCGCGGCTGTTCGCAGAGCCAATCAACAGTGCCACAAGATCAGCCCGGCCACCCGCCGGAGTCCGAGAATGTGCAAAGCATGGCGAGCCGTTGTCAGGAATTGAAACGGGCAATCTCCAATGGCCTGCGAGTGTTCAAAGTCCATGAAGCGCCACGGCTGTTCGCAGAGCCGAACAACCGTGCCACACGTTCAGCCCAGCCACCCGCCGCGGCAGATCGAGAGGCACACCCACCGAGTGTGGGTCCAACTTCCGAGAGTGTCACGCGCTGAGCACGGGTCGCTCAGAGCCGCGACCCGTGGCGCCCCGAGTTCGACCCCGGCCACCCGCC
>JACVCK010000005.1 GCA_016742055.1 Phycisphaerales bacterium | reverse complement strand
CGCCTCGGGCGGCGTGGGCGTGTTCTTCTGGCCCCGGTGCTCCTGCGCGAGCAGTTCGGCGGCGCAGGCGGTGGCGATGCTGAAGCGCCAGAAGGCGTTGCGGTCCAGGGCGCGCCCGGAGGATTCCGGATCGTCCACGTCGTGGCCGGGCGGGTCGGCGAGCAGTTCGTAGACGTTCACGCTCAGCGCCGCGGCGCGGACCGCCTCGAAGCCCAGCAGGACCACGGCGCGATCGACGGTGGCGACGTCCTCTGCGGTTCGTTTGTCGGCGCGTCGGCACAGGCCCAGGAGTTTGGAGGTGAGCGCCGGGTCCGACTCGATCATGGTGACGATCTGGCGGAAGTCGGCGTCGGCGGCGCTGGAGAGGCGCAGGAGCCGGCTGGCGACGCTCGGGAGCGTGGGCAGGGCGTCGAGTTGCTCGAGGATGAGTTCGACGCGGCTCTTGCGCGCGCTGTCCTGTTCGTGGCTCATGGTCGTCCCCCTGAACCGGAGTCCGAGGCGTGCGCCGTCCCGTTGGAGTTGGCGGCGCCGGGCACGCCGAGCAGTTCGGCGACCTTCGCCCCGAGGCGCTCGATGTTGAAGGGCTTGCGGACGATGGCCTCGGCGCCGGCGCGGGTCAGGCGGTCCACATCCTCCTGGCTGACGACCCCGGAGATGCAGATAACGCGCGTGTCGGCGGTGTCCTCGCGCTCGCGCAGCCGGCGGACGATCAGGTCTCCCCGCACGTCGGGGAGTCGATAGTCGACGATCACCAGATGCGGGCGGAAGGTGGCGGTGAGGATGCCGGCGTCGTACCCGGATTCGGCGGTCTGGATCTCGTAGCGCCGGTCGCGCCCCAGCGCCTCGCGGAGCAGCGCGAGGGTCGGCGCGTCGTCGTCGATCACGAGGATGCGCTTGCGCCCCGACTCGAGCCGGTCCGGAGGGATGCCGTTGTCGTGCATGAAGCGCAGCAGTTCGGCGCGGGGGATGCGACGGAAGCGCGAGCCGGGCACGCGGAACCCCGTGAGCCGGCCGCTGTCGAAGCAGCGGATGATGGTCTGCTGGCTGACGTTGCAGACCCGCGCCGCCTCGCCGGTCGTGAAGACCTCCTTCCCGCTCCAGTCGTCCTGAACGGGGCCGCCGCCATGCTCGTTGTTCGCGATGTCACGCATCGGCAGTCGGGGTCTTCAAGGGCCCGCGCCGGGTCGACGCCGCGGCGGGAGCGCGCGGATTGCGCAGCCGGGTCAGCATCGGCCCCGGCATTGCCCAACTTGACCTGCGCGGGAATCCCCCTCCGGCGGGCCGATAAACCGCGCGCTGACGCGCGATCCGAGCGGCGTTATCGAACGTCCCCGGACCAGGCGGGATCGGTCACTGCGCCGAACGAATCTCGCCCACGGCCGAGGCGTAGTCCACGAAGAACAGCGTCGGCAGCAGATAGTTTCGCCCCTCGAAGAGGAACACGCGCCCGCTGACCGTCACCGTCAGGCCCTCGCGCGTGGAGCGGGCCAGGGCGATCATCCGCCCCAGCGTGCGGCAGGGCAGCAGCGCCATCGGCGCGTCGGCGCCGGCGTCGCCCGTGCCGTTGTCGAACGCCACGCGCCAGCCGCCGTTCTGATCCGGCATCCCGCGCGCGCGCCGAAGATTGAAGAACTCGCCCTCCGCGACCACCGGACCCGCCGGCGCCGCGGCGGACGTCGCGACGGGCGCCTCCCGCCGGCGCGCCGTGGCCCGGTCCACCCCCCGGATCAGAGACGCCGCGCTCGGATCCGCGCCGCCGTCGGCCTCCGGCTGCGCGGGCTCGACGGGCTCGGGCAGCGGCTGGTGCGTGGTCGTCGCGGCCACGGTGAAGTGCGTGGGGAGGATGTAGTTGCGCCCGTCGAAGGCAAAGACCTCGGCGCTGAGGAAAAACGTCGTCGGCTCGCGCCGTGACTCCATCAGGCGCAGCATTCCCGCGAGCGTCGCGCTGGGATGCACCGCCACGGGCGCGTCGGCCTTGCCCGCGGCGTCGGCGTCGAAGTGGAACCACCAGCCGTCGGCGCGCTGCTGCAGACGGCCCCGGCGCGACACCAGGAACGAGCCCTCACGGAACGCGGCGCCCGCCCCGCTGGCGCTGCCGTCGGGCCGGACGGGCTCGCGGTTGGGGGGCGGCGCATCCATCTGCAGGATGCGCTCCTCGATCGACGGGCCGCTGAGCGCGGGGTGCCGGGCCGGCGGCTCCGAGGCGCCGAGCGCCGGGCCGGCCAGGGCGAGCGTGGCGAGGATCAGTCGGCGCGGATCCAATCGGGCGGCGGAGGGCATGGGATGCATATTCGGGCGCCCTGGGGGGCGTGTCCAGCGCGGTGCGACCGGGAACGCCGAGTCCGACCCCGATAGACCGGACGGCTATCATGGCCGACCCCACCGGCGGCGGCGACGCCCCGGGGGGCCGAATCGGCCGCGTACCCAAGTGGTCCAAGGGGACGGATTGCAAATCCGTTATTCGTGGGTTCGAATCCCACCGCGGCCTTTGGCGACCACGCCGCCCGTTTCTCAGGGCGCGGCGGGAGGAGCAGGAGCGAAGCCGGCGGCCTCAGCGCGACGAGGCCTTGCGCCGTCCGGCGGCCTTCTTCTTCGCCGGCCGCGACGCCCCGGCCTTCTTTGTGGTCCGCTTCCTCGATGAGGCCTTGGACGCTTTCTTCGTGGATTTCTTTGCGGCCTTCTTCGAGGCCGTCTTGGTGCGTCCTTCCTTGGCGCGCTGCTTGTTCACAGTGGCTGCAGCGATCTCCTCGGCGCGGTCGTCGGAGCGGCCCTGCTCCTTTTCGCTCTTTCGCACATGCTTGTACTGGCGCTCGTCTTTGGCGCTCCAGGCTTTGGGGGGCATGGTGTTCTCCTTGTTGGGCGCCGGGTTCCGTCGGCGCATGGGGCATGATGGCGCGGGCGCGTGAGCCGTGCGTGGCGCGCGGGTGAATCGCGGCTCAGGGGCGCCGGGCGTGGCACGAAAAAGCCCCGCGTCGCCGTCAGGGGCGGACGCGGGGCGCTCTCCTCCAGTCGGGGGCGTGGGTCAGCGCCGACGGCGGAGCGCCGCGAGCGCTCCCAGGGCCAGCGCGCCGGCGCCCGCCGGCGCGGGGACCACGTTGGCGCCCACCCAATCGATCACGCCGTCATGGATCGACTCATCCATGTTCTGGTTGAAGACCAGCCAGAAGGGAATGGAGCGTCCGACGGATGGGTCGTCGCTGAAAAGACTCATCTTGAGGACGTACACGCCGTCGGACGGGCTCCCGGCTGCAGCGCCCAGCAGCGTGAACTCGTAGTGCTCGTGCCACTCGCCGGAATCTTCGACGGGCAGCATGAACCCCGGCACAAAGCCCGTGGCGCTGACGACGCTGACGGGGCCGAGGCCGATCTCCATCACCTCGCCGTTCGCCGTGGAGGACAGTCCCGCGCCGTCCCACATCAGCAGTTCGCCGAGGATGTTGAAGCCGATGTTCGAGCCCGGCGCGAACGTGCCCGGCAGGTTGTCGAAGCCGGGCTCGTCGGTGGTGTTGGGGAAGCCCTCGGCGCCGAGTTCGGAGCCGAAAACCTGGGCGCGCCGGAACCGGGCGCCCTCGCCCGAGCCGGTGATGATGCGTCCGTGCCGGACGGTGAGGACGACGTCGCCTTCGTGCGCATGGTCTTCGCCTGCCAGGGCAGAGGGCGCCAGCGCGCCGGCGGCGCCGAGCGCGATCAGGGCTGCGATCTTCATGGATTCTCTCCTTCTGAGTCGGTCGGACTCTTGGGGTTGCGCAACGGGGCTCTCGGTCCGGAGCGCGTGACAAGGGGGCGGGAACAACGGGCGCCGCGTCACGGGGGCGCGAACAAGCGGTTCAGGTGTTGAAGTTGCTCAGGACCTCGTTGAGGTCGGCGAAGTCCACATCGCCGTCGCCGTCGAGGTCGCCGGGGATGCCGGGGCCGGAGGTGTTGAAGTTGGAGATGACGATGTTGAGGTCGGCGAAGTTGACGACGCCGTCGCCGTTCGCGTCGCCGGGGATGGAGGTGTTGAGGAGGTTGGCGGCCACGTAGGCCGCGGCCGCGTCGAGGTCGGCCTGGGGCGCGTTGCGCCGGAAGAGTTTGAACAGCGGCTTGCTCGGCGCGTGGTTTGGGGCGGTGCCGAAGAGTTCGAGTTGGAGCATGTAGACGCCGTTGTCGAACGTGGGGGAGGCGCCCTGCTGGAGCAGGTAGCCCAGGTGGTTATGCCACGACCCCGTGCCGGAGACGCCGACCGTGAACCCCTGCACGGGCCCCTCGCCCGAGGTCGCGGAGGCGCTGAGGAACGAAACCTGCATGACTTCCCCTCCGGTGGGCTCGAAGGACGAGCCGTTCCACACCAGCAGGCGGTCGAGGATGTTGAAGCCCACGGCGCTGCCCACGGGGAACGTGCCGGCGAGGCAGTCGAAGCCGGGGTTGTTGGTGTAGTTCGGGAAGGGGTTGCCGAGCGTGGCGCCGAAGATGCGCGCCTCGGCGTACGTGCCGCTGGATGGATTGCCTGTCCCGGTCACGACGCGCCCTTCCGAGACGGTCAGCACGACGTCGCCCGAGTGGAGTTGAGCGCGGGCGGCGGCGCCGAGCAGGAGCGGGACGGCGATGGCGATGGTGCGGAGTCGCATGATGGTTGGTCCTTGGGGGCGCTGATGGTCAGCGCTGGAGGTTCGGATCGAATCGATTGCGGTCGAGGTCGGTGTAGACCTGCTCGAACGACAAGGTCGCGGCGTGCCCGTCGAGGAAGCCGTAGTTGGCCTTCGCCGCCCACGTCCGCGCCTCGCCGCCGTGCTGGTTGGTCTCCAGGTGCTGCGTGGCGAGCGCGGGCGCGGCGTCGGGGAAGCCGGGGATGTGCCAGTTCTCCACGTGCGGGTGGTCAGACCCGGCGAACGGCCCGCTCTCGGTCATCTCGAGAAACTGGACCGTGTCCGACGGGCTCACGATCTGGTTGATGTTGCGGAAACGCAGGATGGTGGAGGGCCGGTTGGGGTTGGCGACGGCCGGAGCGAAACTCGTGAGGTAGTTGTTCACGCCGTAACTGGTTCGGCGCAGCGCGCTCTCGCTCTCGGGCACGTGCTCCCCGGCCCCGCCCTGGTCGATGGGCCAGTGCGGGCTGCGGTCGGACGGGCACTGCCGCGCCAGGTCCGTCTCGTAGAACTCCGAGAGCGTGACGATCCAGGAGCCGGCCTCGTTCGTCTCCACCCCGCCGTGCGCGAGCCCCACATCCACGAACGCGCCGTCGTGGGCCTCAAGATACATCCAGTGCGCCAACTGCATCGAGCGCACGTTGTTCAGGCAGAAAGCGGTGCGCGAGGCCTCGCGCGCCCCGCCGAGCGTGGGCAGCAGGATGCCCACGAGCAGCGCGATGATCGCCACGACCACGAGCAACTCGAGGAGCGTGAAAGCTCTTCGTCGCATGGAGCGCCGGTCCTTCCAACAGGGGGAGGGGCCCGAACCGCGGGGCCGCGACGCTGCGCATAGCGCGCGCCCGGGCGGACGGTGGATTCGACTCAGATTGGTGGTGGGGCTCGCCGTTCCGGCGGGCGTGGCGCGCTCAAGGGCGCGCGGGCCCGTCAGGCGAGGGCCGGCGGGGCGCGCGGGCTCGCGTCGGTCCGGCGGGGTTCACCCCTGGGCGCGAGCGGCGTCGATCGGTCGGCCCTCGCGATGGGGCGGGCGTCGATCACACAGAGCACGAGCGTCGGCGGGGCGCCGTCGCGTGCATGGGCGAGGATGAGGCAGACCGAGCAGGTTCCCTCGTCGTGATCGTTCGTCGGAACGACGGGGTCAACCGGCGAGGGCTCGTGATGGACCTCCGCGCCCGAACCGTCGCACGCGTGGTGGGCGTGGACCAACTCAAGGCCGTGGACCGCCGGAGCCGCCCACTGCAGAACCAGCGCGACCAAGACCAGCCACCCGGGGAGCGCCCGGGCACGGGCGGAGCGGCGACGAGTTGTGCGGGGCAAGCGGGTCACGGTCGGGCCTGTGCGGTCGTCCTCATTCAGTAGAGCACACCCCCGGTTGGGGTTCAAGAGTTCTTCGCCCGCGGAGGGCAAAAGGTTGCGGTGGGTGGGATCAGCGCGGCGCCGGGGCGGCGGCGTTCGCCTGGACAGGGCCGGGGCCCTCGCCGAAGGGGGGCGCCGGGATCAGCCGCGCGGACTTGATCACGGGCGGCTCCACCGGCCGGCCGGAGCCGGGATCGGCCAGGGGCACGGCCGAGATGGCCTGGATGGCCTCGGCGCCGCGGACCGTCTGGCCGAAGGCGCAGTAGTCGCCATCCAACGGAGCGGTGCCTTGCCGGCTGAGGCAGATGAAGATCTGCGATCCGTTGGTGTTGGGGTCTGCGGTGCGGGCCATCGACACCACGCCGAAGTCGTGCGGGAGCGTGCTGCGCTCGAGGTCGATGAGGTAGCCCGGGCCGCCGTCGCCGCGGCCGCCGGGATCGCCCACCTGGATGACGAACGAGTGGCCGTTGGGCAGCGAGGGGACGATGCGGTGGAAGATGACGTCGGTGTAGAAGCCGCCGTCCACGAGGTCCATGAAGTTGTAGACAGTGTTCGGCGCCTGGTCCGGGCGCATGCGGATCTCGATCTCGCCGAGCGAGGTTTCGAGCAGCACGTGCTGGTCGACGTAGGCGCGGAGGCCGGAGTAGGGCCCGTCGCGCCGCTCGACCCACTCGATGCGCCGCGTCTGGGAGGTCATGGCCTGCGCGGGGGGCAGGAGCGGCTGCAGGACGACCGGGGAGCCGACCTTCTCGCCGTCCACGATGAGTTGCGCGTACAGCAGCGCCGGCTTCTGCGTCGTCCACAGCACCGGGAACAGCCCGGCGAGGTCCACGCGCCCCGCCTCGGCGCTGGCGCGCTCGCTGGGCTCCGTGGCGCCCGGCGCGAACAGCGCGATCTCCACCGCGCCGGCGCCCGAGGGCGCCTCGATCGTCATGGGGATCGAACGACCAGCGCCGTAATAGAGGCGATCGGGAACGAGTTGCGCCATGGCGTCTCCCATGATGGAAGCGGAGAGGATCGCGGCGCCGATCGACGCCGCACGGCCTGACGAGAACTGGTTCAACGATGTGCTCCTGCGCGTCGGACCGGTCCGCCCACGTGGCGGCCGGGCGAGCGATGGTCCCGTGGACGGCAGATTGATACCCGCGAGCGGATCAAATCTCTACCGCTTGGCTTTGGGGATCGGGGGCGCCTCAGCCGGGGAAGCCGACGAAGGCCTCGAAGCCGGGCGTGCCGCCGGGCGTGGAGGTGTCCCACGGCAGGCCGGGGAACTCGTCGAGCGTGCCGCGTTCGAGCAGCCACCATGCGGCGTAAACATCCTCGTCGGCTTCCAGCGCGCCCACGGCGGGGGGCAGGAGGCCCGAGAGCGTTCCGTCGCGGTCAGGGACCCATTCCACGGACATGTCCGCGCGGAGGACGTTCGTCCCGACGCGGTGGTTGAAGTCCAGGTGCGTCCGCAGACCGTCGGAAATCAGCGCGGTCTTGGGATCGAGCGTCTGCAGGTAGGTGCGGTCGGACGTGAAGGCGCGATAGTGGTAGTTGCCCAGCACTTCGCGGCCCCAGGTGAACCAGTCGTCCTCGTACTGGTTGAACCCGTGCATCCCCTTGTGGCTGGGGCAGTAGAAGACCTCGGGAGTCTTGACGTACTCCGCCTGGAAGAGCCAACCCAGGCCGTCCCAATCGCCCTGCTCGCCGCCCACGCGGAGCGTCATCATTTCCTGCGGCTGGAACTCTCCACGAAGCATGGTGTTCGAGAACACGCTGCCGGGCAGTTCGTCGTTGTGGTCCTCGGCGTAGAGCGCGAGGCACAGGCCCAACTGCCGGACGTTCGACTGGCACATCACCCGGTGCGTCGCTTCGGTGACCTTTGAGAGGACCGGGGCCATGATCGCCATCAGGGTGGCGATGACGGCGATCGAGACGAGCAGGTCGAGGAGCGAGAAAGCGCGGCGGCAGCCACAGCTCCTCATAGCCGACGCGGCGGACGCACGCCCTGTCGAAAGTCCCCTCTGTCGTTTCACGTCGCTCACCTCCTGGTGACCGATGGATCCAATGTGCAGTCTATCGTAAATCTTGGCCCGGCACAACAACAACCACCTTGACAGGGGGCCGAAAACTTGTTAGGATGATGTTCGTCATCGAAATCGAGCGGTGGGGTTTGCCGGTTCCATGCATCACTTACGCCGCAACCACCGTATACTGTTCGGGCGTCGGGGGTTCTGACGTCCCAGGCAGAAAGGTCTTCACCGTGAAGCCGGGCGATCCTTCCCAGAACGACGCGGACCTCGAACTGATGCAGCGCGTCAGCGTCGACGATCAGGCGGCGATCTCGGAGTTGTACGACCGCTTCGGGCCGCTCGTTTTCCGCCTGGCTCACCAGGCGATGCCCACCCGGGCGGACGCCGAGGACGCGGTTCAGGAAATCTTTGTTCGTCTATGGCGAACCGCGGGGCGGTACGACCCGAAAAGAGCCGCGCTGGTCACATGGGTCATGCTGCTCTCTCGGCGGATCCTGGTCGATCGGCTCCGGCGGGCCCAGGCCCGTGTGAAGACGTCGGTGATGACCGACTCCATTTCCGCCGAAGCGGATGTGGTGGAGGCCGGTACAAGAATCGAGACGGACGAGCGTTTCGCCTCTCTCATGAAACGGATCGAAGAACTTCCCGAACTCCAGCGCATCGTCGTGGTCCGGTCCTACCTCGGAGGCCAGACGCTGCGTCAGATCGGTAAAGACCTGAACAAACCCATCGGAACAATTAAGTCAGCCCTGAGCCGGGCGCTGGTCCGGCTGAGGGAGCGCAGCCCAGGCGAGGAGCTGGCGGCATGAACCTCACGACACGAGACCTCTTTGAAATGGCGTCCCTGGACGTTCTCGGCCTTCTGGACGAGGACGAAAGGCGGGACTTTGAGCAGGCCCTCCGGGCCGCGCCCCCCGCGATCCAGGCGCAGATCCGGCGCGAGCAACTCCGCATCGCGTCGTCCGACGCGTACCTGCCGACGGTCGAAGCGCCGCCCGGGTTCAAACTGCGCGTCATGGACGCCGTGCGCGAGGCGATCGTCGCCGTCCGCGCCGGCGAGGCCGGCGAGCACGTCAAGCGCAAGATCGGGCCCTTCGCCGTTCAACTGCAGCGCAACGTCTCCCCGCTCTGGCGCGCCGCGTCCATCGGGCTCGCCGTCGCCACCGTCATCCTGGGCTATTCCACCCTCCGCGTGAAGCAGAACTACGACGATATCTCCACAAGCCTCAACTCCGGCACCACCATCGCCGCCATCAACGACGCCTTCGGCGCCCGCGCCGTCGACATGCTCACCAGCGACAAGGTCCAGCGGCGCACCTTCAGCCGCGGCCCCGGCGCCGTCGCCGGGTCCGACCCCACCGCCGCCATCTTCGTCGATGAGGCCAACGGCAAGGCCTACCTCATGTACGCCAACCTGCCCCCGATCGAAGGCGGCTACCGCCTCGTCGTCGTGCAGGACGGAGTCGTGCAGAAGGCCCTCCACCGCTTCGACGCCCGGCCGGGCCGCGACCTCACCATCATCGACGTCGCCATCCAGGCCGGCGCGGCGCTGGCGATCCTGCCCGAAGTGGCCGGCTCCAACCTCGCCGCGGCGACCCTGATCGCCGGCGCCGTCTGAACACACCCCCAAGCATCCCCATCCCCTCGATGGTTTCAGGCCCCGGGCGTTCCCCCCGGGGCCGCTCCCTTTTTGGGGCCACCCGGCCCGGCCCAGTCCGGCCTATCATCTTTCAGTTCGTATTGAAAGCGTCGAAGATCGACCCCCGCGAGACTCTGCCCATGACCCCTGCCACCTCGGCGCCCAACCCTGTTCGCGCCCCCGCGGCCCCGTCCCGGCGCGACCCCCGGCTGGAGCCCCTCCGCGCCAAACTCAGAGCCGGCGAACGCCTGACCCTTCAGGACGGCCGCCTGCTCTTCGAGACCCCCGACATCCACGGGCTGATCGAACTGGCCGACGGACTGCGCCGGCGCCTGCACCCCGGCGCCGGCTACTACAACGTCAACCGCCACTTCAACTACTCGAACGTCTGCGCGCTGTCCTGCAAGTTCTGCGAGTTCTATCGCAAGCAGGGCGAGGAGGGCGCGTACACGCGGGACCTGGAGTATGCGCGCGAGCAGGCGCGATCGGCCGCCGCCAGCGGCGCGACCGAGATGCACATCGTCGGCGGCCTGCACCCGCACCTGCCGTTCGAGCATTACCCGGCAATGCTCCGCGCGCTGCGCGAGGCGGCGCCGGCGCTGCACCTCAAGGCGTTCACCGCGGTGGAGATCGTGCACCTGGCGCGGATCGCGAAGGTCTACAAGGCGGACGATCGGCGTGCGGGAATCCGCTGGGTCCTTGAGCGGCTAAAGGAGGCCGGGCTGGGCTCGCTGCCCGGCGGCGGGGCGGAGGTGTTCGACGACCGCGTGCACGACGAGGCGTTCAAGGGCAAAATCCGCTCGGATGTGTGGCTCGACGTGCACCGCGTGGCGCACGAACTGGGCCTGAACACCAACGCCACCATCCTCTACGGGCATATCGAACAGCGCGACGAGCGTCTGGTCCACATGGACATGCTGCGGAAAGCCCAGGACGAGGCGCTCATCCGGCTGGGCTACACGCCCGACGCCGCCGGCGCCGTCACGCTCTCCAAACCCGGCGCGGCCCTGCCGACCCCGGCGATGAACGATCGGGGAGGGTACTTCCAGACGATCATCCCGCTGCCGTTCTTCCCCGACGGTTCGGAACTCGAGCGCCTGCCCGGGCCCAGCGGCCTCGAGAACCTGCGGACGCTGGCCGTGGCTCGCCTCATGCTCGACAACTTCCCCCACGTCAAGGCGTTCTGGATCATGCAGACGCTCGCGATGGCGACGCTCATGCTCCAGGCCGGGGCGGACGACATCGACGGCACGGTGGTGTGGTACGACATCACCAAGGTCGGCGGCGCCGACACGCACCAGGAAGTGACCACCTGGGAGTTGCAGCGCGCGATCCGCGAGGCGGGCTTCGACCCCGTGGAGCGCGACACGCTGTACCGGCGCGTGTCGCGGGACGGCGCGGCGTGGCGCGTGGAGGAATAGGCCCGGCCGGGCGTTCTCGGACCGGCGCCCGCGGCGCCGATAAACTCAGGCGGTCCGTGCGCCGATAGGCGACGGCGGGCCGCGCTCGGCGTTCGTCGATCGCCGGCGCCGCGCGTCGCCCGGCTGCGTGAAAGGCCCCTGCATGCTCCCATTCGGTCAGGCCCGAGTCCGTTCGTTCCGCGTGGTGCCCGCGCTGCCCGAGCCGATCCGGCCCCTCATGGAGATCGCGCACAACCTCTGGTGGACGTGGAACCACCGCGCGATCGACCTGTTCGTCCGTCTCGACCGGGAGTTGTGGGAGGACTCGGGCCACAACCCCGTGCGCATGCTGGGCCAGATGAGCCAGGAGGCGCTCGAACGCGCCGCCAACGATCAGGCGTTCCTCCACAACCTCTCGCTCGTTCACGCGTCGCTGCAGGCGCACTTGGGCGCGCGCGGATGGCACGCCGAACGCTTCGCCGAGTTCCAGCGCGACCACAAGGCCGACCCCGGCGCGGCGCACGGCGTCGATCAGCCATTCCTCGCGGCGTACTTCTCCGCCGAGTTCGGGCTCACCGAGTGTTTCCAGATCTATTCCGGCGGCCTGGGCGTGCTGGCGGGCGACCACCTCAAGTCCGCGAGCGAACTCGCGCTGCCGCTGGTGGGCGTGGGCCTGCTGTACCGCTGCGGCTACTTCCATCAGTACCTCAACACCGACGGCTGGCAGCAGGAGACGTACCCCGACCTCGACCTGCCGAACCAGCCGGTGCACCGCGTCATCGACCCGGAGACGGGCCAGCAGTACCGCGTGAAGGTGGAACTGCCGGGGCGCTCCCTGGTTGTCGGCATCTGGCGCGTGAATGTCGGACGCACGGCGCTCTACCTCCTGGACACCAACTACCCGGAGAACCAGAAGGAGGACCGCGACATCACGCGGAACCTCTACGGCGGCGACGTCGAGACGCGGATCAAGCAGGAGATCGTGCTGGGCATCGGCGGCGTGCGGGCGCTGGCGAAGATGGGCGTCAAACCCACGGTGTTCCACATGAACGAGGGCCACTCAGCCTTCCTGGCGCTCGAACGCGTCCGCTCGCTCCGCCAGCAGCACGGCGTGTCGTTCGATGAGGCGCTCACGGCCGCGGCCGCGGCGCAGATCTTCACCACGCACACCCCCGTGCCCGCGGGCATCGACCGGTTCTCCCCCGAGATCATGGAGCGCTACTTCCGGCCCTACCTCCACGACCTGGGCGTGGACCTGAACGGCCTGTTGGCGGTAGGGCGAGAGAATCCGAATGACCACGCGGAGTTCTTCTCGATGGCCGTGCTGGCGCTGCGCGCAGCGCGCCGGTGCAACGGCGTGAGCAGGCTGCACGGCCACGTCAGCCGCACCATGTGGCGCTCGCTCTGGCCCCGCGTGCCCGACAACGAGATCCCCATCACGCACGTCACGAACGGCGTGCACGCGCGTTCCTGGATCAAGTCCGACCTCGTGGACCTCTACGACCGCTACCTGCCCTCCTCCTGGCAGCAGGACCCCTCCGACCACTCCGTCTGGCGCGCCGTCCGCGAGATCCCCGACGAGGAAATCTGGCACGCCCGCCAGCGCGCCCGCGAGCGGATGATCGTCTGGTGCCGACGCAAGATCCGCGAGCAACTCAAGCGGCGCGGCGCCGGCCAGGACGACATCGACACGGCGGCCGCGGCGCTCGATCCGGGCATCCTCACCATCGGCTTCGCTCGCCGCTTCGCCACGTACAAGCGGGCGACGCTGCTGCTGCGCAACCTTGAGCGCGTGCGCGCGCTCCTGAGCAACGAGGACCGCCCGCTGCAGATCCTGATCGCGGGCAAGTCGCACCCGGCGGACGGCCCGGGCAAGGAGTTCATCCGCGAACTGGTGCGGTTCGCGAAGAACGACCGGCACGCCGGGCGCGTCGTGTTCCTCGAGGACTACGACATGGACGTGGCCCGCCGCCTCGTGCAGGGCTGCGACATCTGGCTCAACACGCCCCGGCGCGGGATGGAGGCCTCCGGAACGTCCGGCATGAAGGCCGCGATGAACGGCGTGATCCACGTTTCAGTGCTCGACGGCTGGTGGGACGAGGGCTACGACGCGTCGGTGGGCTGGGCGGTGGGCCGGGGCGAGGTCTATGAGGATCCGGAGGTCGAGGACGAGGTCGAGAGCCGCGCCCTGTACGACATCTTCGAGCGCCAGATCCTGCCCGAGTTCTACGACCGGGACGCCAGCGGCCTGCCGCGCCACTGGGTGCGCCGCATCAAGCGCTGCATCTCCGCCCTGGCGCCGCAGTTCAACTCCAACCGCATGGTGATGGAGTACGCCGAGCGACTCTACTACGACTGCCACGCGGCGGCGGCGCGCCTGTCGGCGGACTCGCTCTCGGAGGCGCGGGCGCTGACGGCGCACCTGCGCCGGTACCGCGAGCGCTGGCCCGGCGTCCGCATCGAGGACGTGCAGACGGGCATCGGCGCGCAGGTGCCGATCCGCTCGCGCGTGACGGTCTCGGCCCTGGCGCACCTCAACGGGCTCGAGCCCTCGGAGGTCCGCTGCGAGGTCTACCACGGCCAGGTCAACAGCGCCGGCGACCTCGTGCACGGGCGCGGCGTCGAGATGCGCCCCGACGGCGCCGCGGAAGGCGGCGACGGGCGCACGCGGTTCGTTGGAGAGTTCCCGGTGAACCACTCGGGGCGCAACGGCTTCTCGGTCCGCCTGCTGCCCCGCGACGACCGCATGGCCACGCCGTTCGCCACGGGCCTGATCGTGTGGGACACGGAGACGGACCCGAACCTGCCCAGCACGCGTCAGATCACCGACTTCGCGCCCCACGGGCACGCGAGCCACCAGGGCTGACCCTCGCGCGGGCGGCCGCTACAATCGGCCCGCCCATCGCCCCAGCGTTCCCGCGTGCGCCGCCCTCACGGCGTTCGTCGGGCTCCCTTTGACCGCCCACCCCGCGACGACGCGCCATGTCCGAACCCAGCCACCGGCTCCCGCAGGACGCCCTCCGGCGCGTGCTCGCCGTGGCGCGGAAACTGGGCGCCTCGGACCATCTCGACGAGATCCTCGGCGTGATCATCGACGCGATGCGCGACCTGCTGCGCGCCGACCGCGCGACGGTGTTCGAGTACGACAAGGCGGCGAACCAACTCTTCACGACCGTCGCGCACGGACTCTCGGGCGGGGACGCCTCCGCGTGCATCCGCATCCCCGCGACGGCGGGCATCGCGGGCCAGTGCGCCCAGTCCCGGGCCATCATCAACGTGCCCGACGCCTACGCCGACGCGCGGTTCAATCAGGCCGTGGACCGCTCCACCGGCTACCGCACGCGCTCGATCCTGACGATCCCGCTCGAGGTGGTGGGGGGCGACCTGATCGGCGTGGCGCAGGTGCTCAACAAGGACGGCGGGCCCTTCGACGGCGCCGACGAGGAGATCGCCGGCGCCCTCGCGGCGCAGGCGGCGGTGGCCATCCGGCGCGCGCGCCTCCTCGAAGACCGCCTGATGCGCGAGAAACTCGAACGCGACATCGAACTGGCCCGACGCATGCAGCAGCAGACGTTCCCCACCTCCGTGCCCCGCATCCCCGGCTACGACATCGCCGGGTTCAGCGAGCCGGCGGACCAGACCGGCGGCGACGCGTTCGACCTGGTGGGGTTCGTCCGGCGCGGGCAGGACCTGATCGTCGTCGAGCCGAACGAGCCCGCGACGGGCGCGATGATGTTCCTCGCCGACGCGACCGGGCACGGCCTGGGCCCTGCGCTGTCCGTCACGCAGGCGCGGTCGATGCTGCGGATGGGCCTGCGCGTGGGCGTGGGCGTGCGCTCGATCGCCGAGCACATGAACCGCCAACTCTGCGACGACCTGCCCGCCGGCCGCTTCATCACCGCGTGGATCGGCCTCCTGGATCAGGGCTCGCACACGCTGCTGTCGTTCTCCGCCGGGCAGGCGCCGCTGCTGCACCACCGCGCCAGGGACGACGAGATCGTCTCCGTCCCCGCGCAGACCATGCCCTTCGGCATCATGCCCGACCTCGACGCCGACGTGGCGCCTCCTCTGGCGCTCGAGCCCGGCGACGCGTTCATCGTCCTGTCCGACGGCTTCTACGAGGCGGCGCGCCCGTCGGGCGAGCAGTTCGGCGAGCAGCGCGTCTACGATTTGGTGCGAGCGTCGCGCGGGCTCTCCGCGTCGGAGTTGCTCGCGAACATCCGCGCTGCCTGCCGCGAGTTCACCGGCCCCATCGAGGCCGCCGACGATCAGACCGCCATCATCGTCAAGCGCCTGGAATGGCCGGGGCGCTGACGCCCCCGCAGCCCCCGAGCGTCACTTGGAGCGCAGGCGGATGGCGCCGTCAAACGCGTCGCCCATCTCCGCGGCGTCGGCCACGCCGTCGCGGTACACGCCGGCGAGTTTCTCGTCGCCGTACTCGCGCTCCAACCTCGTGAACGCCGTGAGGGCGCCGATGAAGTCGCCGGCCTGGTACAACGCCACACCCTCGTGCGTCAGGTCGATCCGCTTCGGGTCGGCCGTGGCGGGCAGGACCTCGAACACGTCCACCAGCGCCGTCTGCCCCACGACGACGATCTTGCCCAGATTGCGGAGTTTGTAGCCGCCGAGCGAGTCGCCGGCGAGTTCGCGGGTGCGCCCGTCGATGAGCACCCCGGTGCCGAACTGCTTGTTCGCGCTCTCGAGCCGCGCCGCGAGGTTGACCGCGTTGCCGATGACGGTGTAGTCGTTCAGTTCCGGCGGAGCGCCGCAGTCCCCCACGACCACCGTCCCCGTCGCCACGCCCACGCGGGCCGACAACCGCGGAAGGCCCGCCATCGCGGGGTCGTCGTTCAGCGCCGCGACGGTCCGCTGGCACTCGAGGGCGGCGCGGCAGGCGCGTGCGGCCTGCTCGGGGTCGGCCTGGAACGCCGACCAGAACGCCATGATGCCGTCGCCGAGGAACTTGTTGACGTACGCGCCCTCCGCCGTCAGCACCCGCGTGTTCTCGCGCATCGCCCGGTTGAGCGTGGCGACCGTCGACGGGCCGTCCAGCCGCTCGCTGATCGACGTGAAACCCGCCAGATCGAGGAAGAACGTCGTCATCTCGCGCTGCTCGCCCGACATGCTCACCGAGCCGGGGTTGTCCACGAGCCGCTCGACCAACTGGGGCGAAACACGGGCCCGGAACTGCTTGCGGATCCGCTCCCGGTCGCGCTGGTAGAGCGCCGCCTCGAGCGCCGTGGCGCTCACCCAAGCGGCCAGCGCCGCGATCAGCGGCGCCGCCAGCGGCAGCAGCACGCCCGTCCCCAATGGCGTGGGGTTGAACAGGATCACCCCGCAGAGGCCGATGAACCCCGCCGCCAGCAGCGTCGCGGCGATCGCCGAGCGCACGGGCGAGAGCGTGGCGGCGACGAAGGTGGCCATGCACCCCAGGAGCAGCGAGAAGGCCACGGTGGCGCCGGCCGGCGCCAGGCGCGCGGCCCGCCCGGTCAGCGCCATGTCCGCCGCCACAGCGTGCATCACGACGCCCGGCGTCTTCGCGCCCATCGCGGACTTGAAGAAGTCGGCCGCCGCGCCGGTCGCGGTCCAGCCCACGAACACCAGCCGACCTTCGACGGCCTCGCGCAGGCGGGCGCTCAGCGCCTCCAGCGTGGCGCGCCCGCTCACGATCTCCTCTCGGAGCCGGGCGTGCTCAAGGAACGGCGCGACGATGTCGCGCTCTTCGGACGAGAGCGGCGAGGCCGCCTCACGCACCTGGCGCACGATCTCGTCCGCCGCTTCAACGACCTCGGCGGCCAGCGCGTCGTCGATCTCCACGCCCATGGGCCGGCCCAGCGCGCCCTCGGCGATCTCGCGCGTCACCACCACCAGGCGCGCCTCGAGCGCCGCCAGAACCACGCGCTGCTCGCCCAGGCCCACCGGGGCGCTCATGGTGATGTGCCCGTGCCCCACGGGGTCCGCATCGCTGCGACGGAACGCGCCCAGGTACTCATCGCGCGTCCGGGGCCAGTCCAGCAGCAGCCGCCCGTGGCGCAGCGGGAGCGTGTGATCGCCGATCGTCACGGACCGATCGTCCACCGCCACGTCGCGCGCGTGCAGGCCCTTGAACGCCGCCGCCGCCGCGAGGCCGAACTGCAGCGCCTCGCCCCCCGGCGTCGCCCGCGTGGCCTTCACGTCCCGCACGGCGCCGTCGTGCTCCATCTCCGGCTCGGCGTTGACGATGCCCACCTGGGCCGCGGCCCGGACGAAGCGGAGGATCGGCGCGCGGTCGTCCACGCCCCGCCAGCGCTCGTCGCTGGTGACCCCGCGCAGCATCGGGCGCAGCGTCCACCACGCGCGCTGCTGATCCCAGACCCGCTGGAGCATCGCCTCCTGCGGGAAGCGCCCCGTGTGCTCGTCCAGGCGCGGGGTCATCCGACGAAGGAACTGGGCCTCCGTCGGCTCGGCCCCCGGAGAGGCCAGCATCTCCGCGGCGACCTGCGACGCGGCCAGGGCGCGGAACAGACTCGAGCGCTCCTTGTACCGAGCCCGCCGCGGCCCGGTGAGCCCGGCGCGGTCCATCACTTCCTCGTCGTCCCACTGCGCATCGGCGCGGAGCAGTTCCATCAGCCGCGCATACTCCCGCTCGCCCCGTTCGCCCTCCCAGTCCGGACCGACGGAGTCGTTGAGTTGGACGTTCAGCGCGAGCACGGCGCGCAGGCGCCCGAGCGACTCGGCCATGGCCACGTCGTGATCGACCTCGCGGAACTCCCAGACGTTGCCCTCCTCCCGCTCAAAGGTGGAGGCCTGCGGGTTGTCAAGCAAAAGGTCGAGCGCGACCACGGAGGCGCCGGCGCGCCCGAGTTCGTCGAGGGCCATGGCGATCTTCGTGCGGGGCCAGGGCCAGCGCCCGACCGCCTCCAGAGCGCCGTCGTCGATGTCCACGTGGCGTATCAGGTCGCTCATGGGCACGTCGCGGAACCGCGCCCAGCGGTAGCGCTGGTCGATCGACCAGCGCTCGAGGCCCTGGAACGCGCCGAACGCCGCCAAGAGCGAAAAGGCGAGCGTGACCATGACGCCCATGGCCGCGACCTGCGTCGTATGCGTGGAAATGCGACGGCTCACCGGCGCTCCAAAAGATACCGGCGCCGCGGGGTCGCTGCGCCGGTGGAGGAGTTTGGTTGAAGTGTCGAACGCCGCTCAGCGCTGGCGGAATCGCGCGCCGATGGAGCCGCCGCCGATCGAGTTGGGCGGGCGGTCGTTGTCGCAGCCGATGCAGGGCGGATCGATCTGCCCGCCGCCGGCGGACCCGCCGGGCGCCGAGCCGCCGCCCGCGCCGCCCGTGCTGGGGAAGGGCGAGGTGCCGTTGAAGCCGCCCATCGAGTTCAGCGCCGCCACGCCCGACTGCTGCACGCCGGTCACGATGGCGATCTGCTGGGTGATCGCGTTGTTGGGCTTGTTGGCAAGGTCGCCGGCGGAGTCGCCGCCGAGGCCCGTCTCGGCGGTCGCGCCGCTGGGCGGCGGGCCGATCGTGGAGGCCAGCGCCGCGAGCACGGGGTTCGCGTTGGTCTCGTTCGAGCGTCCGGCGCCGGAGATGGCGACGCGCTGCAGCCGGGAGAAGTAGGCGACCTCGATCGCGTTGGCCTCGTTGAACCGCGCGCCTGCGAACTGCGGGCCGCTGAAGCCCAGGAAGGAGAAGGTCCCGCCCGTGCCCTTCACGGCCATGGTGGTCGAGCCCATCTGCACCTGGAAGTCGTTGTCGAGGCCGACCTTGTCCACTTTGAAGTCGGCGCGTCCCTGCTTCAGCGCGACGCGCGTGCGCAGCGTCTCGCCCTCCTCGATCACATCGGGAAGCGCGATCGTGGTGATGGGGTCCATGAGGATCGTGGCGTTCTTGCCCACACGGATCGCCGCCCGACCGCGGAACATCGTGCGGATCTCGGCGCCGGGGCTCAGGAGGTCGTCCACCTTGGCGGGCTGCCAGGGCTGATCCTCGCCAGCACGCCACGACACCGGGCCCTCGACGTCCATGAACACCGCCTGGAGTTCCTTGCCCTGGGCCTCGACGGCGGCGGGCGTTTCGACGGCCTCGGCTTGCTCAACCGGGGCCTGATCCTGCGCCACGACATGGGCGCCGAACAGCAGGCAGAGCGACGCCACGGAGCCACGAACGATCCAACGCATGGGCATCTGAGCCACTCCTTCTCAGGCGGGACACCCCTCAGGGGTTCATCCCGCCCGATGACCATACGCACCCAACCCCGGGGTGGTGTCAGTCCCGGGGCGGATTCTGAGCCGGGTCTTCCGGGCCGCCTGGCTCAGGGTTTCCCGGAAGCGGCTCGACGGCCGGGGCCGGCCCGAGTTCGTCCACGGGGACCGTCCCGCCCGGCTCGGAGTACTTCTGGAGGCGTTCCTCGACGCTGGCGGGCCGGCGTCCGGCGTCCAGCCGGTCGTTGGCCAGGAGCATCAGTTCCAGGTACTCCAGCCCCCGGATGGACTGCTGGTCGCCCCGCTCGGGGATCATCTCGAGGTAGATCAGTTCGCGGGTGGCGTAGCGGGGGGCAGGTCCGATCATCCCCATGGTGAGCCCGCCGCGGATGTTCGTGATGACGCAGACGGCCCGGGCGATGTCGCCGATGCGGGCGCTCTCGTTGGCCGGATGGCTCCAGCGGGCGTCGAGCCAGCCGCGCTCCTTGGCGGTGGCGACGCGGTCCTCGTAGGAGTCGAAGAGGTCCTCGGAGTCCGCGAGCAGGAACAGCCCGTGGAGCGCGTCGTGGTTGGTGACGGTGTACGTGGTGCGCAGCGCGTCGATGAACTCGCCCTGATCGGCGCGGATCGCGGGGTCGTCCACGAGGGACTTCTCGTGGATCATGCGGTTCCCGCAGCCGGCCGCCGCGAGCGCGGCGAGCGCGACGACGATGCATCGTGCTTCAGAACGCATAGGTCACCCCCAGGTAGATGAACTGGCGAGGGTCGTCCTCGCCGGAGGGCATGGCGTCGCCGGGAAGGAACAGGCCGTAGCGGACGTCGAACATCAGGTCGGACAGGATGCGCCAGGATAGGAACAGGTCGATCTCGCCTCCGACGAAGTTCTCGCCCCGGTCGGTGCGGGCGCTGATGGGCGCGTCCTCGTCGATCTTCAAGAACACGAAGCCGTCCACGCCGACGCGGAGGTTTCGAAAGAGGTCGCCCCGCGATCGGAGCGGGCTCGTGCTGACGCCCGCGCGGATGCTGAGGAGGTTGGAGATCTCCGGCGCCAGGGCGATGCCGGTGTTGACGTAGCCCAGGGAGTTGAACGCCGTGTCCCGCGAGCCCGGCAGGTTGCCGCCGAACGTGTCGGAGGAACTGAGCCGGTCGTCGTCGCCGGAGCCCGCGAGCAACTCGAAGTCCAGTCGCGTGTCGGAATGGTCCTGCACCAGATAGGTCAGGCCGAGCAGGCCGGCCATGGCGCTGATGTCCTCTTTGGTCTGGGGCAGCGGCCCGAAGCCCACGGGGTCGAACGAACTGGTCGTCGACTCGCCGAATTGATAGACGAACTCCGCCCGGTACCGAAGGGACGACCCCAGACTGCCCCGCGATCCGACGCCGGCGTAGTACGCGTCGTAATCGAACCGCGTGGGGAACGCGCCCCCGAGGTTGACCTGGCCCTCGTCGTTTTCATCGAGCATGGCCATGAAGAAGACGTACGGCGCGTGGTTCGGGTTGTTCCGGAGTTCCAGCATGCCGCCGGCGAACAGGCGCTCGGTGTCGTCGTCGAACGCCGGACGCGAGGCGTCGAAGTCCACGGTCTCGAGGGGGCTGGTCTGACCGACCAGGGCGGTGAAGCCGAAGGAGCCCAGTTCCACGTCGGCCGTGCCGCCGTAGAGGTTCTGGCTCAGCACCAGGCCCGACGCCCAGTAGAAGTACTCCTTGCCCAGTTTGACATTGAAGTTGTAGTCGGTGTGCTCGCCGGTCTGGGCGCGGCGCAGGCCCCGCAGGTCGAACTCGTACCACAGTCGGTCGAGGAAGGGGTCGTTCCAATCGTCGCCGTCGCCGTCGAAGGACTGGCCGCTGTTCCAGTCGTCGTACTGGAACTTCAGCCGCCCGTAGAACCGGTGGGCGCCGTCGATCTCGACCCGGGCGTAGACGCGTCCGTCGAACTGCCGGAGGTAGTGGGCGTCGCTGGTCTCGTCGTCGATGCTGAAGAAAGCGACACGCAGCGAGGCGCCGGCGTCGACCAGGGCGCGTTCGGCGATGGGCTGGCCCTCGGGCACGCTGAGCCGGAACTGGCGGTCGAGTTGCTGCAGTTGGCGGTCCAGGACCTGCACCCGGTTGGCGGCGCCCACCTGGCCCAAGGCCGCGGGCGCCCCGGCGGCGGCCCAAAGGGCGGCGCCCAACAACCCCACGCGGTCTCGTCTTGACGTCATGCTCGCGGTTCTCCGTATGCTTCGCATTGGACCAGACGGCGCTGTACAGTGCAACCTAACCAAGGGATCGGTCCGCCGTCCGGTTCGGCCCCAATCCCGGCGAGAACGCGCCCATGCACGTGCTCATCCTCGGAGTCGGCGACGCGTTCACCCGGAAGCGCTTCGGATCGAGCGCGCTCATCCAAGGACCGGCCGGCCACCTCCAGATCGATTGCCCCGATCCGATCCACCGGGTCATCCACGAAGCCGCCCAGCCCAGCGGCTGGAACGTGTCTGTGGACACCATCGACGACATCCTGATCACCCACCTGCACGGCGACCACTGCAACGGCGTGGAGTCCGTCGGGTTCTGGCGGTACGTCCTCCGGGCTCAGGGCAAACAGTCCCATCTGCCCCGGCTCCACGCGACCCGGGCCGTGGTGGACCGGCTCTGGCCGCGCCTCGCGCCAGCCATGGACACCCTCATCGGCCTGTCCCGGCCCGCGCGCCTGGAGGACTACTTCGACATCCGCCTCCTCCAGCCGGACGGGCGCACCATCCACCGCATCGCCGGCCTGGATGTGCGCGTCCGCACCACCACCCACTACATCCCCACCGTCGGCGTGCTCGCGTCCGACGGCAAGTCCACCTTCGGCTGGTCCGGCGACTCCCGCTTCGAGCAGGCCCACATCGACTGGCTCGATCAAGCGGACCTGTTTGTCCACGAGGCCAACTTTCCCCCAGCCCACACCACCCTCGACGAACTCGCGGCGCTGCCGGACCGCATTCGGCGCAAAATGCGCCTCGTCCACCTCGCCGACGACCAGGACCCCGCGCCGTTCGGCCTGACCGCCCTGCGCGAGGGCGAGGTCCTGGCAGTCTGACCGGCGGCTCGCGGGGAAACTCGCGAAATCGCCGGACGGGCCGTTGGCGCGGGCGCGGGCCGCGGCGTATGGGCTTGTGAGCCGGCGCCGCCCGGCCGACCCAGGCCCATGCCCCACGCCCGAGCCATGACGAGCCGCCTCCAGCCCGACCAGCCCCACGACTGGTCGGCGCTCGCCGAGCGTCTTCGCCGGTGCGCTTCGGCGCTGGCGGGGCGCGGACGTGGGGACCTGGCTGACGATCTGGTGCAGGACACGGTGGCGCGCCTGCTCAGCCGCGGGGGCGACCCGCCGTCCTACGCCTACGCCCGGGCCGCGCTGGTGCGCCTGTATCTCGACCACCACCGGGGAGCGGCGCGCCGCGCGGCCCGGGCGCTGCGTTGGGCGGCGTCGGTCCAGCGCCGTTCGCCCGAGACGAGCGCGGATGTGGACGGTGGGGCGCTGGAACGGGCGCTGGATCGGCTCTCGCCGCTGCAGCGGGCCGCGCTCACGCTGCGGCTCGTGGAGGACCTTCCGACCGGGGCGGTCGCGGAGGCGCTGGGCGCCTCGGAGCGCGTGGTGCGGGCCTCGCTCCACACGGCGCGGGTGAAGATGCGGGCGATGCTCAGCGAGGGAGGCGAGCCATGAATCGCAATCACAACGCCTGGAGCGATCACGATCTGGAGCGGTTCATCGACGACGATCTGGCGCCGGACGCGCGCGAACGGCTCGGCGAGGCGCTGCGCGCCGACGCGTCCTTGCGGGCGCGCCTTGCGGCGATCATCGAGGCGGACGCGACGATCCGCGCCGCGCTCCTGCAGGCGCCGACGGCCGGCCGGACGGCGCCCCCGTCGGGCGTCGGGCGCGCGGGGTCGCTGCGGCGGTGGGGGATGGGCCTCGCGGCGGCAGCGGCGGTGGCGCTGGCGGCGATCGGCGCGCTGCGCCTCCGCGCCGGCTCCAAACCGGACGTGTCGGCGCCGATCGCAGCCGCGCCGGAGCCGGACGCCTCCACGTCTCTGCTCGCGATGGCGCGGACGGAGGGGATTCTGATCGCTTCGGCGCCCGAGGGCTCGGCGCGCCCTCGCCCGGCGCGCCCGGAGCGGGAGCCGACGCCGGAGGAGGCGCTGCTGGCGCTCCTCGAGCGGGACGAACTCAGCGCCGCGCTGGCGATGCTGCAGTCTCAGCCGTCGGGCGCGGAGTCCGACGGGTTGTGGGCGGCGTTCGGCCGCCGGCTCACGTCGGGCCGCGCGGCGCAGGAGGCGCTGCTGGCGCTGCCGCCGGAGCGGCAGATCGACGCCTGCCGGGCGTGGGCGGCGCACCCGTCGCTCCGGCCCGCCACGTTCGAGTGGCTGGCGCGCCTCGGCGCGTCGGGGGATGAATCGGTCCGCCGCGCAGTCGCGGCGCTCCGACTCGAGATGCACGCGCGCCCGGAACTTCGCCCGTGGCTGCTGTCGTACGCGGGGGCGTCGGGCCCGGAGCCGCGTCAGAACTGAACCCCTCATCAAGGAGACCGCACATGTTCCATCGCATCGTCGCGCCGATCGTTCTCGTGGCTTCGCTCGCGTGGCACGCGCCTGGCGCGGCGTGGGCTTCGACGCCCGCCGCGGAGGCGCCGAGCGCCGAGCACGAGGTGCGCCTCTACGACACGTCGGACCTTCCGGCGGACGCGGACCTGAACGCGCTGTCGGTGTTCATGCCGCTGTCGATGGAGCCGCTGACTTCGTCCCTTACGCTGGTGTCCGCCAGTTCGGAGGACCACGAGCGGCTGCGCGTCATCCTGACGCAGGTGCGCGCTCTGACGCCGGCGCGGGTGTCGGTCGTCGCGACGCTGCACCTGGCGCCAGACGTGTCCGGCGTGGTGGTGGGGGCGCCGGCGCCGGCGGCCGTGCTGGCGGCGCCCGTCGAGCGGCGCGTCCACCACGTCGGCCCACGGCGCACGGAGTTGGCGCTGCGGTCCCTCGAGGCCGTTTCGTATGTGAAGGACCTGACGCCAATCGTGAGCAACAACGTCGCGGCGTTCGCGCGGTCGGTTGAGACGTCGCCGAACGGCCTGACGCTCAGCGTGACGGTCGGCGACGCCTCGGACGGCGCATCGCCCGTGACCGTGCGCGGTGAGTTGGCCTCGACCAGCATCATCGAGCGTCGGCGCGTGGAGTCGCTCGACGGCGTGGCCTCGGGCCCGGACCAGATCGACCTGCTGGAGGTGGCGCATCGGACGCTGAACGCCTCGCTTCGGGCGCGGGACGGCGCGCCGGTGGTGGCGGCGATCGTGGACGCGCCGGGGCGCGAGGGCCAGTCGCTCGTGCTCACCATCGCCGTCGCGCCCGCGCCCTGAGCGCGCCCATCAGGCGTAGGAGTGCAGGCCGGTGATGACGAAGTTGATGACCGTCCAGTTGAAGATCATCACCGCGCAGCCCAGGATGGCGAGCCACGCGGTCCACAGGCCCTTGTCGCGCACCTTGATTCGAACGTGGATGAGGATCGCGTAGATGGCGAACGTCGCCAGCGCGAAGACCTCCTTGGGGTCCCAGCCCCAGGGACGGCCCCAGGAATGGTCGGCCCAGATCGCGCCCATCACCGTGCCGGCCCAGAGCAGCACGAAACTCAACTCCATCAGGATCATCGTCGCGCCGTCGAAGACCTCGCCGGCCGAAGCGCGCCGCTCGGCGATCTCCGCCGCGCGGCCTTTCTTCATCCCGCCCCCGGGCGCGGCCTTCGCCCCGGACGACGCCAGCAGCATCGCCACGCCGCCGGCCTTCGCGTAGTCCGGGCGGCCCCCGCCCAGGCGCCAGAGCAGGTACAGCGTCGCCGTGCCCGCCGCCATGGCGATCAGGACGTAGGAGAAGATGATCACGTTGGTGTGGATGTACAGCCACACGTCGTGCAGCACCGGCATCTTGTTGCCGATCGAGGGGTTCAGTTGCAGGGGCAGGAAGTCCGCGGCCATGAGTGCGGTCATCGAGGCGGCGCTGCTCGTGAGGTAGAACAGCCCTCGCATCGGCGAGCGGCGCGCGAGCGGCTCGAACAGCAGGGCGAACGCGCCGCCGAACCACGCCGCGGTCGTCACCGCCTCGAACATGTTGGAGTTGGGCCAGCGCCCGGACACGTACCAGCGCAGCGCGAGGGAGGCGGTGTGCAGGCCGAAGGCCAGCATGAAGAAGCCCACGCCCGCCAGGCGCGCGGGGCGCCAGCGGTACACGATCCCCATCAGCAGCAGCGCCACGCTGGCGAAGTAGATGAGCCACACCCAGGTGAAGTTGTTCATCTGGAAGTAGCGGCTCTCCCACGCCAGGCGCTCGCGCGCCGGATAGAGCGCTGGGTTGACCTCGTGCAGCAGCACGTCCAGTCGGGCGGCGGCGGCGTTGACCCGGGCGGCGTCCTCGGCGGCCCAGCCCTGGGAGAAGTCGCGCCAGGCGTCGGCGAGCGCCGCCTGCTGTGCGGGGTCCATGCCGGGGATCGGCGTCGCCGCGCCGACCGGGTGGTCGTGCTCGACGCCCGGCGGATGGTCGTGCCCCGCGTGCGGATCGGCGCCGTGCGCGGCGTCGGCCGGCGCGCGGGGGGGCGGCACACCCAGCATCGCGATCCCCGTCCAGGGCGTCATCGCCGATGCGCCGGCGCCCGCGGGAGGAATCACGCGCAGGTTCTCGGTGAGCAGCGCGGGCGTCCGCACGTGCAGCGCCGTTTCGATCTGCTCGACGTGCTTGGCGGTGCGCACCGCGTCGCGGCTGAGGCGCACCAGCAGCCCGTGGACCTCGTGGTCGCCCAGAAGAACCTCGGGCGAGAGCAGGCCGGTCCTTTCGAACCGCGCCAGGCGCGCCCCATCAAGCCGGCCCGACAGGCGCTGGGCGATCAGCATGCGCAGCGGCTTGCTCTTGACGAACACCACGTCCGCCCGCTCGTAGCGGTCGGGGCGGAACATCAGGTCAAAGTAGGTGAACGCGGCGCTCTGGCCGTTCACGCGGTGCGGGCCGCTGACGTAGCGCGTCATCTGGTCCGCGAACGAGTCGAAACTCTTCAGGCGCCCTTCCGAGTGGACCGCCACGCGCGACAGCGGCGAGAGGTCCACCGCCTGCGCGAACGCCGACGGCCGGCCCATGTCGGGGCGCGCGCTCAGGCGCCGCGCCACGGTCCAGGAGAGCATGCCGACGATCGCCGCGGCGACGATCCACACTCGGATCGTGCGCCGGCCGCCGAATCCGCCGGCGTCGCCGGGGCCTTCGAACCGATCGCTTCGGGGTGAGAGTTGCACGTTCATCGGGACACCTCCGCGCCGGCGAGGGCGGGGCTGGGGCTTGCCGCGGGTTCGAGCGCTCCGGGCGAGGCGCGCTTGGCATCGACCTCGGCCCAGACGCGCTCCTGGCGGCGCCGCTTGATCACGGGCTTGACGTAGAACGCGTAGAGCATGCCGACCACCGACAGCGTGCAGCCGAAGAGTTGCCAGCCGACCGCGACGCGGTTGCCGATGCCCAGGCCGGTGAAGTTCAGGCCGGCGGTGAAGCCCGGCTCGGGCGGGTCCCACATCGCCTGGAAGAACCGGAAGCCGTCGTAGCCGGCGGGGTTGTTGGTCTTCACGCTCAGCGGCGCCGAATCGCCGCCCTCGGCGCGGAACCGCACGATGCTCTCCCAGTCGCGGATGCTCGAGACCTGCCCGGTGAACCCGCCGACGTGGGCGATGAGCCGGAAGTCCTCCAGCGCGACGGGCGCGGGGAGCGGGTCGCGCCGACGCCCAAACAGCAGTTCCACGTCGCCGCCGTCCGGCAGACGCACACGGACCGGCGAGTAGCGGAACCGACCGCCGTAGGCGTAGTTCGCGTCCTCGAAGGCGTACATGTGGAACGGCAGCCACGCGGCGGTGGCGCGCCCGGCGCGGGTGATCTCCACGCGGATGAGCGAGTAGTTCGAGCCGGCGTCCTTGTCGCGCTGGTTCATGGGGACGATGAGCGGGCGCATCTCCAGCCGCGCCGTCGGCGAATACGACGCGACCGTCAGGCCGATGGTGTCGTCCACCCGGACCGTCTCGCCCACCGGCGCCGCGACGATCCGCGGCTCGCCGCCCTCGTCGTCGCCCAGGACGATGCGCACGTGGCCCTCGCCGGGCCCGGCGACGATGGTGGCGCGCGGCGCCAGGCGGGAGGGCAGGAACGTGGCCTCGACCCACGGCGCCGGCTCGCGGAGGGTGTGGTCGGCGTCGCCGCCGTCGTCGAAGTCGCGCGTCAGTTCCGGCACGTTCGAGGCCCAGCGGGTGATCTGGCCCTCCGGGCCCCGCACGTCCAAGACGGCGATCGAGATCAGCCGCCCGTCGCTCATGGGCAGGTCTTCGACGACCTCGCGAACGCGGTAGGCGAAGCCGGTCCCTTCCACGTCGATCCAGGCGGGCTCCTGCGCGGGGTCGCGCGCCGCGAGGGTTTCGGGCGGCGCGGCCGCGAACGCGTCGGCGCCGTCGGGGCCCGCGCCGGGGAACCGCAGGGTGAGGGAGGCGTCGCCCGAGCGACCGATGTCGGCCAGTTCGCGCTCGTCGTCGATCCACTGGAGGACGAGTTCACCGTTCTCGGCGGAGCGTTTCTCCATGTCGAAGGCGGCGAGGTCGTAGGTTCGGGATGCGCCGGTCTGCACGTTGGTGAGCCGGACCGAGGCGATGGGGTTGAGTTCCCCGCCGCCGGCGACCCAGCGCTGCTCGCCGAAGGCGTAGCGGAGGAACCCGGTGACGCGCACGTCGGCGCCGGCGAGCGGGTCGGCGCCGTCGCCCTCGGGCACGGGGATGTCGATGGGGTCGATGGGCAGCGGCGCCTCGCCCTCGGCGGGCCAGACCCAGTCGCGCGTGGCGATGTAGTCGTTGTAGCGGGGCAGGCGGCGGATGGGCCGCTGCGACCACTCGCGCTGGCCGCTGGGGCGCGCGTACAGGGCCCAGGAGTTGACGTGGTAGAACCACTCCTGCGTGTGCTCCGCGAGGGACATGCGGAGTTGGTCGTCGAGGATCGGCTTGCCGGTCACGCGGACGGCGCGGCCCTGTCCGGGGATGATGTCCTCGGTGTACTGCGGGTGGCCGTCGAGCAGTTGGCGCACAAACGGATCGGCGCCGGCGGGCTCCACGCTGACCGAGACGCTGTACACGCGCTTGCCGGCGTCGTCCCCGCTGAGGATCGGCCAGTCCGGGCGCGTCTCCGTCACCCGGTACCGCACGGCGTCCGGACCCACGCCTGCGACCACGCTGGCGCCGGGCAGCGCGACCAGTTCGACCGGCGCGTGGCGAGGCGACTCGATGACGATCTTGCGCCGGAAGACGGGAGAGTCGCCCTCGACCTTGAACCCGAAGTAGGCGACGCTCGACACGCACAGGATCACGATCCCGGTGTGGATCATCCACACCCCGAGGTTCACCACGCGGAAGGGGATCCGGCGCAGCGTGGCGACCACGAGGTTGATCACAAGGAGGGCGATGGCGGCGTTGAACGGCCACCAGTGGAACCACTCGTACTCGGTCATCTCGAAGGCGCGCATCTGGCGGATGACGTATCCGGCGCTGCCGATCGACATGTACACGAACAGGAACGTCATCAGGCCGATGCCCAGCCAGACGCTGCTGAAAAGGTTCAGCAGGCGCGCGATCGGGCCGCGCGGTGGGCCACGGCGCTTCGCCGGTTCCGTGCTGTGATCCTGGCCTGGCGACAACGGCGTCTCCTTGTCGTCGGGGGAAAGCCCCGCGCCCGGGGGCGGGGGGCATCTGGGAGGATTCGTACTGTAGAACCGCAAGGATTCTGGCGCCCGAAGAGGGCCCGGATCGGGCATCCAGCCCGGCCCCCGCATCGAATGTCACCGCACACATCCCAAGGGAGGCCTCGATGTTGGCAGGCGGCATCACGCTCGTTCTGATGGTTGGCGGGCTCGCGGCCGCGACAGACCCGTCGCGCCACGTCCCTGAACAGGCGCCGGCGATCATCACGCCGGTTGAGGGGGAGGGCGAGCCGGTGCTGTTCACGCCCCGGCGCGGGTCGTTCGCGTACACGAGTGGCGACTGCGTGGTGGACACCCCTCTGCCGGACGGCTATCCGAGGCCGACGGCGCCGGGCGTCGTGGAGATCAAGCGGTACCCGGTGGTCCGGCGCGCCGAAGTGGCGGGGCGCGGCTCGAGGGACGACGGGATGCGGGGGCGTGGCTCGACCCGCGCTTTCTGGCCTCTTTTTCGCCATATTCAGCAGCGCGACATCGCGATGACCTCCCCGGTGGAGATGGACTACCGCGAGGAGGGCTGGTCGATGGCGTTCCTGTACCGGCAGGCCGATCAGGGCCCCGAAGGCGTCAGCGAGAACGTGCGGGTGTACGACGCTCCGGCGATGACGGTCGTCTCTATTGGCGTTCGCGGCGACCTCAGCGCCGCGCAACTGGACGAAAACATCACCCGGCTGCGGAGTTGGGTGGAGGCGTCGCCGGACTGGGAGGCGGCGGGGGACCCGCGCAAACTCTCGTACAACGGGCCCGACGTCCGCGCGGCGCGCCGGTGGCACGAGGTGCAGTTGCCCATCGCGCCGGCTGATCAGCCCTGATCGGGGCCGTCACAGCCAGAACGCGACGGCCAGTTGCACCGCGACGATCGCGGCGAGAGTTGTCTTCACGACCGTGGCGATCAGACGACCGATCGCGGCGCCCTGGCCCACGCGCAGGGAATCGCCCCACGTGCGCGTCTCCTTCGTGCGCTCCAGCAGCGCCGCGCCAAGGCCCGCGCCCACCACGGCGCCGACGATGGTGCCGACGATCGGGATGGGGATCAGCGGCGTGCCGAGGATCGCGCCCAGAAGGCCGCCCGCCATCGCGCCGGCCGCAGCCCTTTTGGACCCGCCCGCGCTGCCCGCGCCCACCGCCCCGGCCGCGAACTCGACGACCTCGCCCAGCACGCCCAGCCCGACGGCCGCGATGATCGTCCAGAGCCCGTACTGCGGGTCGGGCCGCCACCAGTCCATGAGCAGGGCCACGAGGATGGTGAGCCAGACGCCGGAGAAGCCCAGGAGGGTGAGCGCGACGCCGAAGAGCCCGAACAGCGCGACCAGGATGCCGGCGAAGGTGTCCATCGTCGCTGATTGGGAACGCGGCGCGCGGGCTGTCGCGCCGGCGCGTCAGGTGGCGGCGGCGGGCTCTTCCGCGGGGGTTTCGACCGGCGGCTCGTAGCCGTCGGTGTGCTTTTCCATCTCGAGGATCCACTGCTCGAGCGGGGCGTAGCGGAGCAGGTCGAGTTTGTAGGACCCGCCGTCCTTGGCCCGGACGGTGACGAAGAACTTGTGCCACTGGCGCTTGTCCAGTTCGGCGATGTCCGCGGGCACGAGCGTGCGCCCGCAGGGCAGCGTCAGGCGCATCTCGGCGGGGTCGTAGCGGTACTTCTTCCGCGCCACCGCCGCGAACAGGAAGACGATCCACCCGCCCAGGCCCAGGCCGGCGACGGCGATGAGCCACTGCGAGGGGATGTCGAACGCGGAGAGCGGCTTGGGCGGCTTGCGGGTCGTCCACTCGTTCTGGAGGGTCGTGAGGCGCGCGGAGGGGTCGGGCAGCGCGGTGTTGGCCGGGTCCAGTTCGCCGATGCGCGAGAGCGCGGTCAGCCATTCGAGGCGTGCCAACTCCATCTCGACCTGGTCGGCGGAGCGCTGCTCGGCCTTGGCCTGGGCGCCGCGCATGCGGAGGTCGTCCTCGACCGCCCGCAGGCGCTCGAACTCGGCGCGCGGGTCCGCGATCGAGGCGCGGAACAGTTCGCCGGCCTTCTCGGCCTGAACGAGGTACTCCTTCTCGAGGAACGACGCCGCGTTGCGCCCGCGCTCGGGGTAGACGATCAGCCCGTCCACCAGCCCCCAGATGCCAAGCCCCAGGAGCACCACGAGGTAGATGCAGGTCTTGATGACCCAGGTGCGGTTGAGACGGGTGGTCTGCGGGCCGCTGAGGGCGGGGGCCGGCACGGGTTGGGCGGGGGTGTCGGTCATTCGGCTGGCTCCACGGTTCGCGGACGCGGGAACGAGTGCATCGGCCAGATCGGCCCATCCCCTGCGTCGCCGGGGGCTGGGCCGTTGTTGTATCCCCTCCGGAAGAGCCACGCCCGGGCCGCGCCGGGGTTTCGGGACCCGTTCAGCCCCAGTGGGGCGGGAACGCCTGCACCCGCTCCATCGCGCCCGCCCACCAGCCCGCGGCCCGTCGGCGCCCGTCCGGCCGGGCCAGCAGCCCCTCGAAGCCCCCCTCGGAAACCGGGCGGAGCGAGATCCGCGGGAATGCGTCCTCCGGCTGATGCAGCGCCCAGGTCAGCCAGCGCTCCATCAGCCGGCACGCGGCCTCGGCGCTGGTCTCGTCCGGGCGGCCGGATGGGTGGCGTCGGTCCATGGCGGAGATGGTAGACGCGCCCGCGCGAAGATCGGAACCGGGCGAAGCGCCGGCCGTCGAACCCCTCGGCGCCACGGGTCCGGGCGGACCCTGCGCCGGAACGGAGGGTCCGATGCGCCGAAAGGAGTTCCGAGTCATGGGTCGTCGGATGAAGCGGAGCGTGTGCGCCGGGGGCTGCGCCGCAATGGCCGCGGCCCTGGGCGGCTGCAACAACGCGGGCGAGGGCGCCCTGTTCGGCGCCGGCCTGGGCGCCGGCGGCGGGGCGATCATCGGCTCGATGTTCGGCGAGGCGGGCGCGGGCGCGGCGATCGGCGCGGTGTCCGGCGCGCTCTTCGGCGGCGTCCTCGGCGATCAGAACCAGCGCAACGCCTCGTACGCGCGGACGCAGACGCACACGTACGAGACGCGCCACTACTACTACGAGCGCCCGCGCCACACGTGCAGCAGTTCGTGCGGCTGCGCCACCTCGCACCGCCATCGGGGCCGGAACTGGGATCGGTACTGAGCCGTTCGCGCGTGGGGGATCGGGCCGCCGCGGCGGCCCGACGCCGGTGGCGCGTCCAAACCCCTCCCCAGTGAACCTCGACCGTGCGGGAGAGGGTCGAAACAGCGCCGAATCCGCCGCCAATACGGCGGCTGGCCCTTGCATCCCGGCCCCGGCGCGACACAATGGAGATCGCACAGGCCTCCAAACCCCAACGTCCGGGAACCCGCGCCATGACCAACGTGATTCGTCCCCTCGCCGCCGTCTCCGCCGCGGCGCTGCTCAGTTCCGGCGCGCTAGCCGGCTCGCAGTTCCAGGACGGCTGGCGGTCCTTCCGGGATTCGACCATCCAGGACTATGGCTACGAATGGGCGACGGTCGGCCATGCGCGCAACGCCGACTGGGTGGGGCTCCATCAGGGCGGGGGCGTCGTGCGTCACGGCGGCGTGGACTACCGCTACCGCATCGCCAGGACCGAGGTCACGAACCGGCAGTGGTACGAGTTCGTGCTCGCCTATGCGCCGTATGTCTCGGCGCAGTTCTCAGGATCGTCGCAGTTCACGGGCACGGGCGTAGGCCTGTCAGGCGGCGGCGGTTACTCGCTGCCTGCATCGACCGCCGACCACGCCGCCAACGTGGGCTGGCGCTTCGCCGCCCGCTACGTCAACTGGCTGCACAACGGCAAGGTCAACCAGGCGTGGGCCTTCGAGTCCGGCGTCTACGACACCTCAACGTTCGGCGGCGGGACCCAGGGCAACCTCGCGCTCACCGACCAGCGCGAACGCTCCGAGGGCGCGCGCTACTTCCTTCCCACGCAGGACGAATGGGTCAAGGCCGTCCACTTCGACCCCGACCGCCACGGCGAGGGCCAGGAGGGCTACTGGCGCTATCCCGACTCCAGCGACACGCGCCCGGTCTCCGGCGCGCCCGGAACGTCCGGCGCGCAGACCAACGCGGGCATGGGCTCCGCGGCCAACTACCCCATCCTCTCCTACCCCGACCAGCAGACGCCCTGGGGCCTGTTCGACGCCTCCGGAAGCGCCTATGAGTGGCTGGAGACGATGACGGCGCTTCTGCAGGGGCGGCGGTGGGAGTCCACCAGCAACGACATCACCACGCTTTTCACTGACTTTGATCTCATCAGCAGTTGGGACGGCGGCACGCCCGACCGGCTGATCGGCATCCGACTTGCGTCCGTCATTCCGGCTCCGGGGGCGGGGGCATCGCTTGTGGCGCTGGCGATGCTGATGGTTCGGCGCCGGCGCTGACCCCTCACCCCTCCGGGGTTCAGATCAAAGATCACGCCTTCCACGGGTTCCGCTCCCGCCGCGGCGGGTCGCTTCACCCGTGGCTACGTTCTCCCGCCGCTCCGCGGCTTCGGAAGATGCGATGGCGCCGCTCCTGATTTGAGGTTTGATCCTTTGGAGACCCGCTTCCTGACGGGCGCGGTTCACAGGAATCGTGAAACGGCGCGCTCTCTCACGGGAGCGGTTCAACTTGCGAGGCGCGCGCCGTTCGATGGCGCCGCGTTCAGTCCTCGTCGTCGGCGTCTTCGGGGTCGATCGGGGGCTTGGCTTTGCGGGTGCGCCGTTTGGAGCCGGCCTCGAGGAGTTCCTTCAGCGCCGCGCGGCAGGCGTCGGCCAGGCGCTGGTGGAGCAGGTCGTGCTCGGGGCAGGTCTCCAGCCGGTCCACCAGTTCGCCGACGGTGATGTCGGAGGGCGCCGTCCAGTCCACGGCCTCGAGCGAGACGTCGCCGAGGGCCTCCAGCGCGTCGGCGAACCACTCGGGCGTGAGCCCCTTGGAAGGGCGCGTGCGGACGCGGACGGTCACGGGCCCCACAGCGACGAGGGGCCAGAGCCCCGCGCGGGTCAGCGGCTCTCGGACGACCACCAGCACGGGGACTTCCTGCGCGTTGGCCATCTCCCGCAGGGCGCGCCCGTCCACGCCCACGCAGTCGGGCGGCTCCAGCATGTAGCAGCCGGGGCGGAGTTTGAGTTCGGGCGAGAGCGCCTTGAGGACCTCCACGCGGTCCGCGTCGAGCGCCGCCAGGCGCTTCTGGCGGCGTGACTCCTCCAGCGGCATCAGGATGCGGGCCATGCGGTCGAAGTCGTGCAGCGAATGGGCGGAGCGGAGCGCCTCGATGCACAGGCGTTCGCACTCAAAGTAGCGCGTGGCCTCCAGCGCCTCGCTGGCGCGTTCCATCTTCTCGTCGATCTTCTGCTGCTTGGTCTCGGCCTTGGTCTTGGGAGCGCTCATGGTCGCCTTCCTCGTCTCTCCACCCCGCCCGGAACCGGAAGTCTCTCTGGAAGGGCCCTCACGCCCCGCTCGTCACACGCCCGGCGAGCGCGCCCAGCGCGTCCGCCCACGCCGCGGCGTGCCGGTCCATGTCCTCGTCGAGTTCGTCGCCGAGCGCCGCCCAGTCCTGCGAGGTCAGGGCGTCGCGCACGGCGCCCAGCCGGCGGGCGAGTTCTTCGGCGAGCGGGCCGACCTCCGGCGCCGCGAGCATCGAGACGCCCAGCAGCCGTCCGCCCTCCTCCAGCGCCCGCCGCACCATCTGCCACAGCGCGACGGCCTCGCCCAGGAGGGCGACGGCCTGCTCGGGCTGGCCGCGGACGATGCACTGCGCCGCTTCGGCCTGCTTGCCGCGGATCGCGCCGACCGCGTCGGCGGCGTTGAGGAGCGCGTCGCCCACGAGCGCGCGGGGCGACTCGCTGACGAAGCGCAGTTCGGAGGCGTAGGGCCGGCGCGTGACCGACTCGGGGTTCTGCAGGTCGGCGTCCGGCGCGGGGGCGCCGTCGACGAGGGCTTCAACGATGATGCGTCCTCCCCGCTCGGCGCTGGCGCGCGCGGCGTCGAGGGCCGCGGACAGGGTGGAGTCGTCCGCCTGGAGGGGCCGGTCGTCGAGGAACACGCGCATGGGACCATCATCGGCCGTTGGGGGGCGCTCCTGCAAACGGTCCGAGAAACGGCGCCCGGGCCGATCCGCTGGGGGCGATCGGGCGGGCGGGGCGCCCGGAGCCGGGGACTGCGGGGAAGCCGGGATTTCGGGTTGAAGGGCTCCCGGGGGCGGTTCAGCCGACCGGTTCGCCGGAGGGGTCTTCGCGTGCGAGGCCGGCTTCGAAGGCCGCGGTGTCGTCGCGCCGGGCGCGACGTCGCGCTTTGGCGATCAGGCGAAGGTTGCGGGCGTAGATGACCACGCCCGTGCTCTGGCCCAGGACGCCGACGACGTCGCGCCTCCAGATGAAGTAGGAAAAGAGCGCGAGCCCTCCGATCAGACTCAGCCACCAGAACGCCGCGGGCACGACGCTGCGCCGTTCGCGCTCGCTGGCGACCCACTGCACGAACATGCGTCCGAAGAACGCCATCTGCCCGCCCAGGCCCAGCGCGATCCAGGCGAGGTTGCCCCATGAAGTGATGTTGAACGCGCGGAGCAGCCAGTGGCGGCGCACGGTCTCGCGCTCCACGGCGTCCACCACGCTCCAGAAGGCGTCCGCGGCGAGGGGCGCGCTCGGCAGGTCCGGCGCTTCGGTCAGGAATCGGTACGACGCGCCGGCGCCGGGCGTTTCGAGTCGCTCGTACACGATCTTCCGCGCGCCCAGGTCCAGCGTGGAGACCACGGCGCCGGGCGTGGAGCCCAGGCGCGCGGTCATGAGCGACGGGCCCGCCGCCAGCCAGAAGCCCAGCGCCAGCAGCGCCACCATCGCGACGATCGGGCCGGGCTTCATGGCGGGGCCTCGGACCAGTCGGTCCAGCGCCGGCGGTTGAACATCCAGCGCATCGCGAAGCAGTCGATCAGCCCGGGGATCGCGCGCTGCGCGACGCCCATGCCGTACTTGGTCTGCCCCGCCAGGCGCGGGCGATGGAGCACCGGGCGCTCGACGACCGTGAAGCCCATGCGCCGCGCGGACACGGGGATGAAGCGGTGCACGCCGCGGAACTCCAGCGGCAGCAGCAGCGCCACTTCCCGGCGCATCACGCGGAGCGAGCAGCCGGTGTCGCGGATGGAGTCGCCCAGGAGCAGTCGGCGGAAGACGCGTCCGACGACGGAGCCGGCGCGGCGGACGAAGTGGTCGCGTCGGGCTCGGGAGCGGTCGCCCTGCACGAGGTCGGCGTGTTCGCGCTCCAGCGCGTCGATGAGTCGCGGGATCTCGGCGGGGTCGTTCTGGAGGTCGGCGTCGAGGGTGGCGATGAGTTCGCCCCGTGCGGCGCGGAAGCCGGCGTGGAACGCCGCGGACTGGCCGGCGCCCTTGCCGGGGGGCGTGCGGGTCATGCGGACCACGCGGAGCCAGGGCCGTTCGCGTTGGAGGCGGCGGAGGGCTTCGCCCGTGCCGTCGGTGGAGCCGTCGTCCACGATGACGCACTCCCAGGCGCGCGCGCGGGCGGCGGCCCAGGGCGCGACGACGCCCTCGATCTCGCGCAGGAGCGGCTCCACGTTGTCGCGCTCGTTGTGCGCGGGCGCGACGACGGAGAGCGCGACGGCGCCGGGATGTTCGCCGTGGGGCGACGGGGGCATCGGCGCCAGTGTACGGGGGGCGGGGCTGAGGGCCGCCCGGCCGCGCCGGGCGGGGTGGGCGGAGCCTACAGT
>JACVCK010000204.1 GCA_016742055.1 Phycisphaerales bacterium | reverse complement strand
CTCAACTGCGGCCGGGGCCCCGTGCAGGGCCCCTACACGACGCGCCGCGTCGGCCCGTACGACCTGTGGGCGATTTCCTACGGCTACGGCGATGAGAAGAAACTCAAGGACGTCCTCTCGCGCGTCGCCGAGCCGCAGCACGCGTTCGGCACCGACGAGGACTCCTGGGGCCCGGACCCGCGCGTGCGCGTGTGGGACATGGGCGCCGACCCGCTGCAGTTCGCGGAGTCGCGGATGAAACTGGTCCAGAGCCTGCGCCCGAAGATCGCCGAGAAGATGGTCAAGGACGGCGACGGCTGGTGGAAGGCGCGGCGCGCGTACAGCGTGCTGCTGGGCGAGCACATTTCCTCGCTGAGCATCGCGGCCCGCTGGGTGGGCGGCTCGTACGTCAACCGCGACCGCAAGGGCGACCCCGGCGCCCGTCCGCCGATCGAGAACGTGCCCGCCGAGACGCAGCGGCGCGCGATGCGGTTCGTCATCGACAACGCCTTCAAGGACGGCGCGTTCGGCCTCACGCCGGATCTGCTCTCCAAGATGACGGTGGACAAGTGGTGGGACCAGGGCGGCATGTCCACCATCTTCAGCGACGAGACGTGGAACGTGCACGACACCATCATGGGCGTGCAGGTTTCGGCGATGACGATGCTCCTGAACCCCACGACGCTGCGGCGCGTGTACGACAATGAGATGCGGATCGCGTCCTCCGAGGACACGATCACGCTGCCCGAACTCATGGGCGCGGTCTCGGACGCGATCTGGACCGAACTGGACGCCAAGCCGGGCAAGTCGTTCACGGCGCGGGACCCGATGATCACGAGCCTGCGGCGCAACCTGCAGGCGGCGCACCTCGAGCGGATGATCACGCTGACGATGCCCTCGGGCACACTCGGGGCCGCGGCCCGTCCGGTGTCCAACCTGGCGGTCTACCGGCTGCGTGAGATCAAGGGCAAGATCGACGGCCTGACCGGCGGCTCGGGCGCCAACCGTCTGGATCCCTACACGGCGGCGCACCTGGCGGAGGCCAGCGCCCGCATCGGCAAGGCCCTGGACGCGGAGTACATCCGCAACCTGGGCGACATCCGGGTGAACGTGAGCATGCCGGGCATGCCGTTCGGCGCCGGCCAGCAGCGCTGACCCGATCCTGACTCTTTCCTCCCGGGCCGCGTCCTCGACCGAGGGCGCGGCCCGTTTCTTTTTTGGAATGGGGCACGACGTCGGAACCTGGCAATTCGTGATGAATGGCCAGATTTTGACGTTAGGAAACGCTGGCCAGAGCCAGGGCCCGCAGGGCCTCGGCCGCGGCGCCGGCGTCGATGGCCTTGCGGGCCAGGTCCACGCCTTCGCGGATGGTGGGCGCGGCGTCGGCGACGAAGAGGGCGGCGCCGGCGTTGAGGGTCACGATGTCGCGCGCGGGGCCGGGATGGCCCTCGAGGACGGAGCGGACGACACGGGCCGCGGCCTCGACGGAGTCGGCGCGGAGGTCCTCGTGGCGGGCGCGCTTGATGGGGATTGACGCGGCGTCGAAGAGTTCGGTGGAGACGGCGCCGTCCTTGAGGTGGGCGATGTAGGTGCGGTCGGTGGTGGAGACCTCGTCCATCTTGTCGAGGCCGTGGACCACCATCGCACGCTCGGCGCCCAGCCGGTGCAGGGCGCGGGCCATGGGCTCGACGTAGACGCGGTCGAAGACGCCGATGAGTTGCCGCGGCGCCCGGGCGGGGTTGGTGAGCGGTCCGAGGAGGTTGAAGATGGTGGGGAAGCCCAGGGACTTGCGCGCGCTGGAGGCGTGGCGTGTCGCGGGGTGGTGGTGGATGGCGAAGCAGAAGCACAGGCCGGCGCGCTCGAGGCAGCGGGCCTGGGCCTCGGGGGGCGCATCGACGTTGACGCCGAGGGCGGTGAGGATCTCGGCGGAGCCGCGGCCCGTGCGCGAGCGGTTGCCGTGCTTGGCGACGCGGACGCGTCGGGAGCCCTTGGCGCCGGCGACGACGAGCGCGGCGGCGGTGGAGATGTTGAAGGTCTTGGGCGCGCCGCCGGTGCCGCAGGTGTCGATGAGCGCTTCGCCCTCGGGCGGCGTGTAGGGGATGGGGGTGAGGACGTCGCGCATGGCTCGCGCGGCGCCGACGAGTTCGTCGATGGTGGGGCCCCGGCGGGCGATGAAGGCGAGGAGGGCGCCGATCTGCGCATCGTCGGCCTCGCCCTCGAGGATGTGGGCGAAGGCCTTGTGGGCCTCGGCCTCGGTGAGGGGTCGCCCGGCGACGAGTTGGGCGAGGGTCTCGGCGAGCATGGGGGTAGGGTAACGAGAGGGGAAGGTCGGAGCCCCGACTGGCAAGGAGGGCGTCAGCGCGAACGCGTCTTCCGCGCGACGGCTGAAGCCGGCGGCTCGGAGCCTGGAAACACGCACGTGTCAGGCGGGCGAGACGCCCGCCCCACCTTCGAGATTGGTGGCCCGGTGAAAGACGAAGACACCGACTTTCAGAGCAAAGTCGGTGGCACGTCGGAGCGGTGGTGGAACATGCGCTCCGACATCGAGCGCGCCATGCGTTCGGCGGGGGTGATGAAGGCGGCGCGTTGGGGTTCGGGGGCGGCGTGGTTGACCGCGGCGCGCCAGAGGGTCAGCCAGCGCTCGAAGTGCGCGGGCGTCAGTTCGGCGATCTGCTCGTGCTTCTCGAAGGGCCGGCCCGCGTAGCGCGCGGAGCGGAAGACGACGGTGGACCAGAAGTCCTCCATCGTGGGCAGGTGGCTGCTCCAGTCCTGCACGCGCGAGGCGAAGATCGGGCCCAGCAGATCGTCGCGTTTCGCCACGTCATAGAACTCGCTGACCAGGCGCCGGATGAGCGCCTCGTCGGGACGCGCGGGCAGCGGCGCCTCGGTGAGGGGGAGCGAACGGCGGAACTCGTCGCTGGGGTGGGGATCGCGCGCCGTGTCCATGCGGAACGATAGGCGCGGCGCCCGGATTGTTGGGGATTTGTGCGGACCGGCGGGGTGAAACGCGGGAGGCGCCTGTCCGTAGCGGTGGGGTTCGGGAACTGTCTGCGGGGGCCGCGAGTATCATCCGGACCCTTTCAGAACACTCACAAGCGAGGTCAACGCGATGCTTTCGATGCAGAACTCTCCGCGCCGCCGGGCGCGTGCGGCGGCGCTGGTTTCGGTTTCGGTCGGCGCTCTTGTGGCGGTTTGCGGGCAGGCGGCGGGCGCGCCCGCGGCGCTGGACCGCGTTCCGACGGAGGCGATGCTGGTCGTGGCGGCGCCGAGTCTGGAGCGGCTCGACAAGAACATCGGCAACCTCGTGACGGCGGCGGAGATGCCGCAGGCCTCGACGCCCTCGCAGATGCTCGCGATGCTGGGGATCAAGGAGGGCGTGGACATGTCGGGCTCGGCGGCCCTGGCGCTGATGCCCGGGGACATGGAGGCGGAGGTTCCGCCGATCGTGATGCTGCTGCCGACGAAGGACTACGCGGGGCTGATGAAGTCGTTCGGCGCGACGGCGGGCGCGGGGGTGACGGAGTTCGTCGCGGCGGGCGAGACGCTGTTCGCCAAGGATGTGGGCGACGGATACGCGGCGGTGGGGATGGATCGGGCGCTGGTGGAGAGGTTCGACGCGGCGCCGGGCAAGGGCGAGGCGCACGCGGCGCGCCTGGGCGCGACGGGGCGCGCGGTTCTGGACGACGCGGACGTGGTGATCGTGGCGGACTTTCCGGCGGTGACGGCGATGTTCGGCGAGGGTGTGAACCCCTTTGGCGGGGCGTTCCAGCAGATGTTCGCCGGCCCGGGGCTGATCCAGAATCCCGCCGGGCGCGTCTCGCCCGTGATGGACGCGGTGCGGCGCGACGCGACGTTCGGCGTGGTGGGGATCACGACGTCCTCGATGGCGGCGACGATCGACATGGCGGTGCAGTTCCGCGAGGGCAGCGAACTCTTCGAGGCGACGACGGCCGGCGGCAGCAGCACGGGTCTGCTGAACGCGCTGCCTCAGGACCCGTTCATTCTTGCGTACGCGATCGACGTGAACGCGGGGGGAATGCGGAACCTGGTCCGGAAGGTGATGGCGCCGGAGGCGGGCGCGGGCGAGCGGCCCGCGACGCAGAACATCCTGCTGGGCCTGATCGACGTGGTG